>JAUWPX010000075.1 GCA_030611395.1 Bacteroidota bacterium
AAGCCCTGTTTCCGAAAAACATGTACCTGTTACAAGACCAACATATCCTGTACCTACAATTGAAACTTTCACGATATCTTATATTAATGAAAAACAAAAGTAGAAAAATTAAACGAGAAAGATTATTTAAAAATTCTTAAATATCTTTTGATAAGCATGATTAATGATCCCTGAAAATGTGTCCGAATTTTCGAACACTTTCAAGTATAATTTTATTTGCTTTTTCAATTTTTTTTGCTTGTTCTTTCAGCAGATCTTGTGATACCTTCAAACTGATATGAGTTTGTATTCGGGCAAGAAGTTCTTCCTTTATGAATGGTTTTGTGATATAATCCACACCTCCATTGTTAAATCCTTTTATTATGTCTTTAGTTTCAGTTTTGGCTGTAAGAAACATAACGGGGATATTCTTTGTTTGATTATTAGCTTTTAATTTTTTAAAAACTTCATAGCCATTCATTACAGGCATCATAATATCGAGTAAGATAAGATCAGGATGGTTGTTTTCAACCGACTTCAATGCATCATTTCCGCTTTTTGCCAGGATTATTTTATAGTTTTTATTATATAGAAAACTGCCAATTACCTGTAAATTTGTTGTGTCATCATCAACTATTAGTATAACATGTTTCTTAGTTGAAGTTTTCTTTTGAGTAATCATAATATTAATTTTTAAAGGTTTTTTTTAACTATTTAGTGTCTAAATGAAGAAGTGACTAAAGTTAAAACTTCTTCTCTTTAAGTACTGATAATTTGCTATATTTTTCTATTTCTGTAACTAATTCAGGAAAAGAATTTAGTTCCTTTTCCATTTTTCCGATATCGAAATTCCTGATGCTTTCCAATAAGCTGTCACAATATTGAATTAGCAATTCAAATTTAAAATTTTTAGCTGTAATTTTCAACTGTTTGACAAATTCTTCAATTTCAAAAATAACAAGTGTGCTTTTTATTTTTCCCCAATCGGGTAAATAGTTGTTTTTTAGTAGCTGCAACAATTCAGGTATTTTATCCTTTGTTTTTTGCGGTAATTTTTTTAATAATTTGAATTGATTTTCTTCATTTCTGATTTTTTCTTTTGTCTTATAAGAGATAAAATTCTTCAATTCTGTATAAATCTGATTTTTACTTATAGGTTTTCGCAGACATCTGTCAAATTTTTCCATCATTTTCTTCTCCGGATCTTTCATTATTGAATCTGCACATGCAATAACCGGAATATTTTTATTATCTGTTATCTTTTTTATGGCTTTTATTGTTTTTATATTCGGTAGATGTACATCGAAAAAGACTACATCTGGTTTAGCGGAATTTATTTTTTGTAGTGCCACTTCAGGATTATTTGCTTCAATAATCCTGATATTATTAGTATCTATCATTTTTTTCAATAATTCAATATTATTCTGAATATCTGCAATAATGAGTATAGTAGATGGTTCAAAGATTATTTCAGAAGGATCTTCTTCAGATTTATATTCTACGGGCATTGTGTTGTCAGGAACAGGAACTTCCTGTAAGGTTACTTTAAAAGTAGTTCCTTCTCCAACAGTGCTTTCCATGCTCAGTTCACCGTTCATTTGTTGTATCAGTTTTTTTGTTATTGCCAGTCCAAGACCTGTCCCTCCGTATTTACGAGTACTATTGCCATCTCCCTGCCTGAAAGCTTCGAATATTAATTCATGATCTTTTTGCGGAACCCCGATACCCGTATCTTCTATCTCGATAATGATTTGTTTATGCCCTTTTTTTTCTGAGTCCCGGCAATATACTTTCAACCTGACAAATCCCTTATCAGTAAATTTAATAGCATTACCTACCAGATTAAATAAGATTTGGCGTATCCTTATTTCATCTAACATTAAGGCATTAGGAATATTTTCATCTACATTAATTTCAAAATTCAGTGATTTATTGCTTATTTTTTCGGAGAAAACTTGTTTTATTTCCCGGATAATATTGAGAAGATGAACAGGTGTATTAACAAACTCAAGTTTTCCTGTTTCAATTTTTGAAAGGTCCAGAATGTCATTAATCAGCGACAATAAAGTTCTGCCACTTGCAAGAATAGTTTCTAATTTATTTTTGAAATCAGGGTTATCAGTTTCACTGAGGATAGTTTGACTAAAGCCGAGAATGGCATTCATAGGGGTCCGGATTTCATGTGATAAATTTGCCAGGAATTCGCTTTTTATCCGGTTGGCTTCTTCGGCTTTTGCCTTTGCTCTTGCCAGGTTCCGGGCTATCTCATTTTGTTTCTCTATATAAAAAATACTGGAAAGAACCATCCCTGTAAGGCTACTGACGAGAGTTAATAGTGCAATAATATCTTCATTGAAATAATCAGGTTTTGAACTGGCAAGATCGAAAGTGCCAATGCACCTGTCATTATTGATCACAGGTATATATAATCTTGAACGGATAGCAAATGAACGTTGGCTGTTAGTACTTTGTTTTTGTCTGTCTTTTGCTATGTCAGGGATATGGATTATTTTTTTACTGTAAAAGACTTTTGCAGGATGTTTTTGCATGACTGTCTTTTTTGCCTCTTTCTTCTCTTTTTCAGTAAATCCTTTCGCTAAATGCAGAATTAACTTCTCCCTTTCAATATCCCATAGATATAAACCGCTGTATTCAATATCAGCAATTTTTTCCAGTATTTTCTCAATTGTTTCAATAAGGGACTTGCGGTCTCTTATAGAAGACAACAAGGAAATAATATTTTTCAGGGAATTGTACAATTTGGACTGTTTCTCATGTGCCAGCTTAAGTTTTCTTTCATTTTTCTTTTTGTATATGGCAATTGAGATATTAGTTTCCAGTTCCCTGAGTTTAATGGGTTTAAAGACATAGCCTGACGGATCACTGATTCTGGCACGTTGTAAAATTGATTCTTCTTCGTGCGATGACATAAATATAACCGGTATATCAAATTCTTTTTTTAGATTTTCAGTAACAGATATTCCATCCATTTTGCCCTCAAGTTCTATGTCCATCAGGATAAGGTCAGGTTTTGTTTTTTTTGCAAGATTCAATACTTCTTCACCAAATGCAGTTTGTCCGACAATCCGGCAACCCATTTTCTTCAGACCCGACTCAATGAGTTTCCGATCCAGAAGATTATCTTCTACTATCAGTATTCTGGGTTTTTCCATAATACATATAAGTTATTTTAAATTACTAAATATAATAAAACCAACTATAGATATATAAATTACCTGCATAAACCAGTATCAAGTTAAAAGTCAAAAGTGAAGAGAGAGAGAAGTTTTAGTTACATAGTAATTAAAAATCTTTAAACAGAATGATTAGTATTGTTTTAAAAAAAAAATTGTACTTTTGCACCTCAAATTTACTATATATAATGTCTAACTTATTAAAAACTAATTATTTTACACATGGAAAACAATATTGAAAAAGAAAAGAAGGAATTGGTGGAAAAGCCTGAAGAGGATAAAACCCAAACAAGTGAAGAAAAACCTGCAGAGCAAATAGAAAAGGAAGAGTTGAAAAAAGCAGAAAATGAAATGGTTAGTATGGCCGAAGAAACAATAGCCATAGAAAAGGATGAAAAAATTGTTGAAGATAATAAAGAAGTAAAGGAAGAAATTTCTGCCAAAGAAACTGAGAAGTCTGATCTTATTGAAGAAACGGCTGAACCTGAGACCGATAAGGAAGTAGCTGAAGAGACTAAATCTGAAGCTGACAAGGAAGTTGCTGAGGAGACTGAACCTGAGACTGACAAGGAAGGGGCAGAAAAGGATGAACAAATAATCGATAAAGAAACTCCTATAGAAAAAGATATCGAAAAGAAGCCGGTTTCTGAGAAGAAATCAATAGAATCAGAGACTGATGAAAATTCTCCAATTGAGGAATTTGATTGGGAAAGTCTTATGGTGAAAGAGGATGATTATACGCCAAAAGTAAGAGCAGAATATGAGAACCTTTATGACGAAACCCTTTCATCTGTTGCTGAAAATGAAGTTGTTGATGGTACTGTGATTTCAATGACAAAAAGAGAAGTAGTTATTAATATTGGTTATAAGTCTGAAGGAGTAGTTAGTTTAAATGAGTTCAGATATAACCCGGAACTTATAATAGGGGATACCGTTGAAGTATATGTTGAGAGTAAAGAAGACAAAAGCGGGCAGCTTATTCTTTCACATAAAAAAGCAAGGGCGTTAAAATCGTGGGACAGGGTAAATGAAGCGTTTGCTAAAGATGAAATTATCAAGGGTTATATTAAATGTCGTACAAAAGGAGGTATGATTGTTGATGTTTTTGGAATCGAATCATTTCTTCCTGGTTCTCAGATTGATGTTAAGCCAATTCGCGATTATGATATGTATGTTGAGAAAACTATGGAGTTTAAGGTTGTTAAAATAAACCATGAATACAAGAATGTTGTTGTTTCGCACAAAGCTTTGATTGAGGAAGAGCTGGAACAACAAAAGAAAGAAATCATCGCGAAGCTCGAAAAAGGGCAGGTTCTTGAAGGGACTGTAAAAAATATTACATCATATGGGGTATTTATTGATTTGGGAGGTGTGGACGGATTGGTTCATATTACAGATCTTTCGTGGGGGCGTGTAAATCATCCTGATGAGATTGTGGAACTTGACCAGAAGCTGAATGTTGTTATCCTTGATTTTGATGATAATAAGAAACGAATTGCACTTGGAATTAAACAGCTTACACCTCATCCATGGGAATCACTTGACAAAGATATCAAGGTTGGGGATAAGGTTAAGGGAAAAGTTGTTGTAATGGCTGATTATGGAGCTTTCATTGAGATAGCTCCCGGTGTTGAAGGACTGATCCACGTTTCTGAAATGTCATGGTCACAACACCTAAGAAGCGCTCAGGAGTTTCTTAAGATAGGTGATGAAGTTGAAGCAGTTATACTTACAATGGACAAGGAAGATCGGAAAATGTCTCTTGGTATGAAACAACTCAAACCTGATCCATGGGAAAAAATTGAAAAGAAATATCCTGTTGGCTCTAACCATAAAGCCAAAGTGAGGAACTTTACAAATTTTGGAATTTTTGTTGAGATTGAGGAGGGTGTTGACGGGTTGATTCATATTTCAGATCTTTCATGGACAAAGAAAATTAAGCATCCTGCCGAATTTACCTCAATAGGAGCTGATATAGAGGTAGTAGTGCTTGAAATTGATGTTGAAAACAGAAGATTGAGCCTTGGACATAAACAACTGGAAGAAAATCCCTGGGAAGTATTTGAATCTGTATTTACTGTCGATTCAATTCATGAGGGAACTATTGTTGAGATATTCGATAAAGGTGCTATTGTTACTTTGCCATATGGTATTGAAGGGTTTGTTACTCCAAAACATCTTGTTAAGGAAGACGGATTGCAAGGAAAAGTTGATGAAAAACTGGAATTTAAAGTATTGGAATTTAACAAAGGTGCTAAGCGAATAATCTTATCTCATAGCCGTGTTTTTGAAGATAAAAACAAACCAGCTAAGAAAACCACCGGGAAATCTGATTCTTCTGCAGCACGTAAATCGTCAAAAAGAACAAAAAGTAGTTTGGAAAAAACAACTCTTGGAGATATTACTGATTTAGCAGCGTTAAAATCAGAAATGGAAGAAAAAGAGGATAAAGTTTCCGGGAAAAAGAAAAAATAGTTATATTTAGGTCTTAAACCTTAAAAATTATGGATTTTAAAATTGAAAAAAGGGGTAATTATACCTTAATTCAGGTTCTGGATGAGAAACTGGATACGCATATTGCCCCGAATCTTAAATCGGAACTTGTTCTGATTTCCGGTAACGGGGAGAAAAATATTATTCTCGATCTTAGTAATAGCCGTTATTGTGATTCTTCAGGCTTAAGTGCAATTTTAGTCGCAAACCGGCTTTGTAAAAATGCAAAGGGTACATTTGTACTTACCGGTCTTAACGAAGCAGTTGAAAGACTAATTACCATTTCTCAACTGGATACGGTATTGAATATTGTTGGATCGGTTGATGAAGCAGTGAAAATGGTTTCGGAATAATCAGAATAAAAGCTGAAGTGACTTTTACTTTTACTATACTCGGAAGCAGTTCTGCTTTGCCAACTTCTAAAAGATTTACATCCGCTTATGTAATAAATGTACATGAGCGGTTTTTTTTAATCGATTGTGGAGAGGGAGCACAAATGCAGCTCCGCAAGTATAAAATAAAACTTGGTAAAATAAACCATATTTTTATTTCTCATCTTCATGGCGATCATGTTTTTGGACTTTTTGGACTGATATCTTCATTCAATCTGCTTGGCCGTGAAAATAATCTTCATATTTTTGGTCCTCCCGATCTTGAACGAATAATTCATGGTTATTTAAAGGATTTTTATATTAATCTTTTTTTCGAGATTATTTTTCATCCTGTTAATTGTACCAGGTCGGTTAGGATTTATGAGGATGAAAAAATTAAAGTGAACACTATACCTCTGAAACACAGAATTCCTACCTGCGGCTTCCTGTTCAGGGAACAGCCAACATTACCAAATTTGAAAAAAGATATGATTGAAAAGTATGATATTCCGATTTCAAAAAGGCAGGGTATAAAAGAGGGTGATGGTTTTATAACGGAAACGGGTGGTATTGTTCCTAACCATGAATTAGTGATCCCTGCTCCGGAACCCAAAGCATTTGCATATTGCAGTGATACATCTTACAATGAGGGTATATTAACGCAAATCAGAAATGTTGATCTTCTTTATCATGAAGCTACTTATGGCAGTGAGCTTCAGGAATTGGCAAGAGAATCTATGCATTCAACAGCTAGTGAAGCAGCCCGGCTGGCTAGTAAAGCATCTGCAAAAAAACTGGTGATAGGACATTTTTCAGCAAGGTACAAAGATCTTACACCTTTGCTTGTTGAGGCACGAAAAGTGTTTAACAACACATTTATTGCTGAAGATGGGAAAACATTTACTGTG
>JAUWPX010000300.1 GCA_030611395.1 Bacteroidota bacterium
CCAATTGCTTCACTTGCAACAACACTTTCACGTATTTTTAAGCAAAGAGACCGTATAGTCAATATTTCTGATTTACACGAAAATCAAATAGAGGATGCTGCCTCGGGACTTGAAATTATTAATAATCGTTCAAAGGGATTACTCCGTTTCATACAGCAATACAGGAAAGTTAATTTTTTGCCAAAGCCGGAGGTTGAACAAATTAAAATATCAGAGTTATTCTTTCAAATTAAAAAACTTTGCCAGGAAGAAACTGAAAACAAAAATATTGAAGTAAAATCGGAAATTCGGCCTGAAATACTTGATTTGAATGCAGATAAGAAAATGATCGAACAAGTTCTGATCAACCTGGTAAACAACTCTATTTATGCTTTGGGAAAAACGAAGGGTGCCAAAATAAAACTAAATGCCTTCCGGAACTCTGATCAACAGGTCGTAATTCAGGTTATTGATAATGGTGTTGGAATTCATAAGGATATCAAAGAAAGTATTTTTGTCCCTTTCTATACTACAAGAGAAAACGGCTCAGGGATCGGACTTAGCCTTGTAAAACAAATAATGAATTTACATAAGGGAAAAGTAATTGTGTTTAGCAAACCAGGTAAAGAAACGGTTTTTAGTCTTGTTTTTAATAAAGCAAGATAGATGTGTAAGGGACAAAAAACTCAGCTCTCAAAGTCTGGGAGGAGATTGTAATTATTCCCACTACCATAATAATAAGAACTCGTAACCCGTAACCTCAAACCGGCAACTTAAATTGGTTTTTAGTTTATTAAAAACTATTTTGCAACTTTTATTCAAAGTATTCGTCATTAATATAATACCATATTCGTTGTTCTAATATCCCCAAAAATGATAGGAAACTATATCAGACTCGCCCTGCGTCATATGATCAGGCAGAGGTCATATGTTGTTATTAATGTGATTGGATTAGCCATTGGTCTGGCCTGTAGCATTATAATAAGTCTTTTCGTTATTTATGAACTCAGTTATGATGATTATAATGAAAAGAAAGACCGTATCTGGCGTTTGTATTTAAAAGGTAAATTGGGTGAAACTGAACTGGAAGGTGCCTGGACATGTTCCCCTGCTGCACCTGCTTTTAAGCAGGATTTTCCCGAGGTAGTTGATGCTGTTCGTTTCAACACATGGGGAGAAACAGTGATCAAATATAAGGATCGTAGTTTTATCGAAGATGGTTTTATGGAAGCCGATTCAACCTTTTTTAATATTTTCTCTATTCCAATGATCCAGGGAGATCCGCAAACTGCATTAGCGGCACCGCATACTGTTGTATTAACAAAAAACGCTGCCGGTAGGATCTTTGGAAGCACTGATCCTGTGGGAGAAATGATAAAGGTAGGAACAGACAGTACCCTTTATACAATTACAGGAGTTATGGAAGATGTTCCGGATAATTCTCATTTCAAGTTTAATATGCTGGGGTCATTTGTTACCAATCAAAGAGCACATAGCGATATTTGGCTTAGTAATAGTTTTTATACTTATTTGCTTTTGGAAGAAGGGGCTTCAATTGAGCAATTAAAGGCTAAAATTCCTGAATGGCTTAGGAAATATATTGAACCTCAGATGGAGCAAATGCTGGGCATATCTATGGAAGAATTCATTCAGGGAGGGAACAGCTACGGGTTTTACCTGCAGGATCTCAAAGATATTCACATGAATCCTGATATTCAAAACGGACTTGAACCATCAAGTGATAAACGCTATATTATTATTTTTTCCCTTGTAGCAGTTCTTATTCTTATTATTGCCAGCATTAACTATATGAATCTGGCAACAGCCAGGTCAGCAAAACGCTCAAGAGAAGTGGGTTTACGAAAGGTTGCAGGATCTTTAAAGAGACAAATTATCTGGCAATTTCTTTTTGAATCAATAGTTCTTACACTTGTATCACTTGTTTTTGCTATCCTGATAGTAGAGTTATGTTTGCCATATTTTAATAACCTGATAAATAGCCAACTTAGCCTTGCATATGTTGCTCATTGGTATGTAATTCCGGGTTTAATAGGATTGGGATTGATTATTTCTATCCTGGCGGGGAGTTATCCGGCATTCTTTCTGGCATCATTCCGTCCTGTTGCAGTTTTAAGAGGTCCGCTTAAAAGTGGATCAGGCGGTAAAATCCTTAGAAGTATTCTCGTAGTTGTACAGATGACTGTTTCGGTTATTATTATCCTTGCAACCTTGATCGTGTATAAACAGGTAAATTATATGCTTGACAAAGACCTTGGATTCAATAAGGAAAATTTAATGGTGATAAGCAGGGCAGGAGCACTGGGTGAAAAGCAGCAAACATTTATTGATGAAGCTAAAAAACTGTCTGGTGTTGAACAGATAAGTCATTCTACAGCGGTTCCCGGACATCCAAACAATCACAATGGTTACTGGATGGAGGGTCAGAGTAGTGAGAAATCATACCTTATGCAAACAAACTGGTCAGATTATGATTACCCTGAAACTTATCAACTTACTATGACTGACGGACGATTTTTCTCGAAAAATTTTGCTTCAGATAGTGGCGCTTGTGTAATTAACGAAAGTGCCGTAAAACAATTCGGACTTGAAGACCCTTTCAAAGTCAGATTTATGCAGCCGGGTGATGAACCACAACAATGGACCTATTTACAGGTTATTGGTGTAGTGAAGGATTTTCATTATCAGTCATTGCATGACAGGATCTATCCGCATATTTTTATTCTTTATCCTAACCGCTGGAACTGGGGTTTTATTTCTTTACGTTTAAACCCGGGCAATATTCAAAACACTATTGTTCAAACAGAAAAACTATGGAAGCAATTTTCAGACAATGACCCTATGGTTTACTTTTTTATGGACAAGGATTTTGACAGGCTTTATGCTGAAGATAAACGTACCGGTACACTTGCATTATTGTTCTCTGTTCTTGCCATATTAATAGCCAGCCTGGGGTTATTT
>JAUWPX010000338.1 GCA_030611395.1 Bacteroidota bacterium
GGCGAAGCCTGTCCTAATGTTAATCCATAAACCATATTATTATGTACAATGTTTACTATATCAATATTTCTTCTTATCGCATGTATAAAATGGTTACCACCTTCTCCATACATATCGCCATCACCACCTTCAGCCACTACGATAAGATCGGGATTAGAAGCTTTTATTCCAGTTGCAACAGGAAGTGCTCTGCCATGTAACCCGTTGAAACAATTGGAGTTTATATATTGAGATGTTTTAGCTGCCTGCCCAATTCCTGCAGATATGACCAGTTTATGAGGATCAATATTTAATTCATCCAAAGCTTCTTTTATAACTTTTAGGATAGCAAAATTTCCACAACCGGGACACCAGCCTGTTTCAGGTATTTGGTCAAAATCAAAATCAGTCTTCATTATTAAATTTCTTTTAGTTTTTCAATAATCTCTTCAATTGAAAAAGGCATTCCATTATATTTCAAAATATGCTTTGTGAATTCCACACCTGTGTATCTTTTAATAAGTTGTCCGAATTGGGATGTAGCATTATTTTCAATAATAATTAGTTTTTTTGCTTTTGACAGGATTTCTTCTGTATTATTTGGTAATGGATAAACTTGTTTGAAATATGCAAAAGCAAGATCATCATTATCAAGTTTCTCGATTGCTTCTTTAATTACTCCATAAGTTGACCCCCAGCCTACAATTAATGTTTTGTAGTTTTTTGAGCCAATAATTTCAGCATCTATTGATTCCTTTGAATAAGATTCCAATTTTTTAAGTCTTTTATCGACCATTTTTGTTCTTATATCAGGATCTTCAGTAATAAATCCGTCCTCATCATGTTCATGGCTATCAAACCTTACAAATCCATCTCCTTGCATCGGAATTCCTCTGGGGGATATTCCATCTTCAGTATTTTTGTACCTTTTATAATCTTTATCTGTTCTGGTAACATAATTTTCTACCTTAAAATCTGTAAAATCGATTGATTTAATGCTTTGAAATGAATCAATATAAAATTGATCAGTTAAGATTATTACAGGAACCTGAAATTTGTCAGCCAGATTAAATGCATTTTGAGTTAAGTAAATTCCATCCGTAAAATTACCGGGAGCAAAAATTATTCTCGGAAATTCACCATGACCTGCATATAAAGCCAGGTTCAAATCGCCTTGCTCTGTTCTTGTAGGAAGTCCTGTTGAGGGTCCCGGACGTTGGGCAAGATGAATTACAATTGGTACTTCAGCCATACCTGCATTACTTATGCCTTCTTCCATAAGAGCAAATCCACCTCCGGATGTTGTAACCATTGCACGTGCTCCGGCATACCAGGCACCCTGAATCATATTAATAGCAGAAATTTCATCTTCTGCCTGTTCAACAACCACTCCATACTCTTCGGAATGCCTGGCTAAAAATTGTATTACACCGGTTGACGGCGACATTGGGTATGCAGTAATAAAATTACAACCCCCGGCTAATGCACCTATACCAATAGATTCAGTTCCGCTTAATAAAACATGATTTTTTATTTTCTCATCTTTTTCTACTTGTATTCCTAATTTCAGCTCCTTGCCTTTTTCATAGCCCTTAATTACCGCATTAATATTATTATCTGTAATTTCTTTTCCTTTAGTTGAGAAATGCCTGGTGATATACTCTTTAATCAAATTTAAATTAATATCAAAAATACCGGCTAAAAGTCCATAAATTATAATATTAGAATATATCAAACCACCAACCTCTTTGGCTAATGAACTTATAGCTACATCTTTTATTTTATATTGGCCATTTTTATATTTTTCCTCTATATAACCATCCTGACCTATAATAATAGTGTCCTTAGAAAGCCTGTTTTCTATTCTGAAAACAGCATTTTTACTTAATACAATTAAAATATCAATCTTGTCAACATAAGCCTCAATTCTTTTATTTGAGACTCTGATTTCGGTAGTATTATTGCCTCCTCTGACCCTCGACATAAGTTCAGAAGTAGAAAATATATTATAACCCGAATTTTTCAAAGCTCTGATTATTAGCAACTCAACAGTTTTGATTCCTTGTCCAGCTTCTCCTGATAAAACTATTGAAATATCATTTTTCATATTATATTTCCTTTTGTATATTATTAATAACTCTCTGCTGTTTTGTAACTATCAGTTTTAATATACTTTCTAACTTTTTGTTTTTAGAAAGAAAAAAAGCTAATATTTCTCTCCCGATTAATAACCGGGAGAGAAATATCTTTTATATATCCTTTTTAAAAGAATATTTATTCCGCAAGTTCAAAGTCTTCTTTGCCAACGCCACATTCAGGACAAACCCAATCATCCGGGATGTCTTCAATAGCTGTTCCGGGAGCTATTCCTCCATCAGGATCACCTGTTTCGGGGTCATAAATATAACCACATACTGTACATTCATACTTTTTCATAATGTTTCCCTTTTTAATTATTAGATTATAAAATGAAATATTTGTGTTAATAATTATTTTCTTTCAATTCAAAATACGCTTGTGGATGCAAGCAGGCAGGACATGTTTCAGGAGC
>JAUWPX010000243.1 GCA_030611395.1 Bacteroidota bacterium
CGTGAGAGAATTCCTCTTAAGATAAAAAGAGATACACTGGAATATGATGCCAAAGCTTTTAAGGTTGCCTCTGATGCAGTAGTTGAAGATTTACTGAAAAAATTGCCGGGTATTGAGGTCGACCGGGCAGGAAATATAAAAGCACTTGGCGAGGATGTTAATACTGTACTTGTTGATGGAAAGGAATTCTTTAGTAACGACCCAAAGGTGGCAACAAAGAACCTCCCGGCCGATGCACTTGATAAGGTTCAGCTATATAACAAAAAAACTGAGGAGGCGGAATTTACCGGTATCGATGATGGGACAAGAAATCAGACACTGAACCTGGTACTTGATGAAGATAAAAAAGATGGTGTCTTTGGGGAGCTTATGGCAGGAGGTGGAACCGGAAAACATTTCCAGTCAAATGCTAAAATCTACAAATTCAATGAAAAATCCCAGATTGCAGCCCTTGGCATGTTGAATAATGTAAATAAATTCGGTTTTTCAATAGGCGATTACCTCAGTTTTACCGGTGGAATTGCAAACCTGAGTCACGGAAAAGGTAATATTTCTTTGGGTAGCGGTGGCTTCCCAATTAACTTCGGTGAAACAATTACAGGTTATTCATCATCAGGTGCCGCCGGTTTTAATTATTCTTATTCAAGATCGAAAAACCAGAGATTTTTTATTAGCTACCTGGGAAATGGATCAAAAAGAGAATTGAACGAAAGAACAAAAACAACAAGCTACAGGGAATCTGATGCTTACTTCCAGGATGATAATACGGAACAGGTACAAAGAGATACTGCCCATAATATTAGTTTTGGTACACGATACCTTTTCAGGGAAACAAATAATATTATAATAAATGGTGGAGTGTCTTTTAACACCGGGTATATTCCACTTACTTCGACACTTAACACTTACCTGGATGATGTTCTTGTAAACAACATGACCAGGAGTAGCACCGATCTGTCAGACAGATTATCAGGTAACGTAAGCGGAATATACCTGAAGAAAATTAATGAGGGTCGTACTGTTCTTAAACTATCAGCAAACGGATCCTACTCCTCATCCAATTCCGAAACAATGTTTGAAAATCAAACCAGTTTCTATAATCCTGACATTGTTTCAATCGTAAGCCAATTTCAGGATAATGCAATCAGATCAACAAATTATAAAGGAGGAATGTCTTTAACACAAAAATTGTTCGGAGCATTCTATATGAATCTGTCTCTCAGTACAGCAAATTCTGATGAAGACCTGATACGAAAACAGGGCGACCAATCCCCTGTTGGATCACTCATCGATACTCTGAGCCCGGAATTTGACAAATCCGACAGGTGGGTAAAACCAGGTTTTACTCTGCGACGAAATACTGAAAAATCAACCTTTTCAATGGGACTTGAATATAATCTTGGTACTTATAGTACTACACTCTTGGAAAATAGTGCGGTTGAAAAAAAATATAAATACTTTCAACCAAGACTATCATGGGAATATAGATATAAACCAGGACGAAGACTGGCCTTACGCTATTCTACCCGGATCAACACCCCTTCGGCGAACCAGCTACTCCCTGTAGTAAATAATTTTAACCCTCTTTTTTTATTCTATGGTAACCGCGATCTAAACCCCGAGTTTACTCAGTCAGCATCTGCCAGCTGGTGGATATTTGACCAGTTCTCTTTTACTACACTGTTAACAAGTTTCAGGGTAACTCATACAAAGGATAAGATCAATTATTCACGTACTATTACCGATCAGCTTGGACAGACAATAAAACTTATTAATGTTGAATCGGATTTCTCGGCAAATGGGAGTATCGACTTCTCAACACCAATTCGTCCGCTTGGCATTAAAACCAACCTTTATATTGATGAAAGCTATACCAGGGGGATTAATTTTGTTAATGGTTTGGAAAACGAAATTACTAATATCAACCACAGAGTATCCCTCTCGTTCGAAAACAGAAAAAAAGAAAAGCTGGATATTAATACCGGTGCGGGCTTAACTCTTACCGATGCCAGATACTCTATACAGGAATCGCTTAATAATGTCTATTTCGATCTGTCCTTCTTTGGTGAAATAAGGTATACACCTAACGACAAACTCGATTTCAATGTTACAGCCGATATTACAAATTATTCTGCTAAAAGTTTTGAAGAATCACAGGTTATACCCCTGCTTGGTGCAGAAGTAAGCTACTTCTTTATGAAGAATAACAGGGCAGCAATTATTCTTGCCGGATATGACCTTCTTAACAAAAATACAGGTATAAACCGGATAAGTGAGATGAACTATCTCCGCGAACGCACATCCAACATTATAGGTCGGTATTTTATGCTCTCATTTAAGTACAGACTCAATAAAATTGGTGGAGATACAGGATTAAGTATAAAGATGAAAAAAAGGTGAAGTTTGAAAATCAACCCAGCTCACTGATCTTTTCAAGCATGGGTTTGTTTTTTATTTCAATTTTCTTCCCTTCAATCCTTATCAATTGATCTTTTCGAAATTCCGATAAAATTCTTACAACATTTTCAGTCCTCATATCAATCAATTCACCTAATTCCTTTCTCGATACCGGAAGCTCGTAAATATCCGACCCGTAAACCTTGTCAGCAAACATCAACAGTATATGTGCAATTCTGCCTCTCAATTGTTTTATCCCAAGTTCAACCTTATTGCTTAATACAACATCTGATATCCTGTTCATTTTCTCAATCAGGCTTAAAGCAAATTTGCCGTTCTGCAATATGATCTTTTTAATTATATCCAAATCAATCATGCAAAGTGAAGAGTCTTCAAGAGCAGCAAGAGAATAAATATATTCAGTGTTTGAAAAAACACTCAGTAATCCAATAAAATCGCGGGGCGTGGCAATACTAATTATCTGCTGGGTCCTGCCCTGCCCTGTTTTGTATAATTTCATCAATCCCTCCCTCAGGTAAACAAGATATTTTATTGGTTCCCCTTCCTGGCAAATAATCTCACCCTTCTCTGTAACAATTTCCCTTTTATTGAGATTCACCCAGGATGCCTCTTGTTTAGTTAAATAATTAAATAAGTATGACTTATAGAGGCAAACGTCACATCTGTTTTCTCTTATAGTATTGCTCATGACATATTAACCTGCATTATTGAATAATATTAAATTTTTCAATATTTATGGGTAATGTAGGTTAACCCCGATTTAGAAAATGTTGGTGTTTCAGTTTTCTGAAACCCTTACATTTACTTAATCGTCAGAATAATTCATCAAAGTTTATGAATTATTCGGGCTAAAGAAATAAATCTTTTAAAATGAAAAAAATATCTAAAACATTCATGTATCTTCTTATCATCTCAATGACAATTAGTAGTGCAAAAGCACAATTAAAGAATCTTCGTAATATAGA
>JAUWPX010000333.1 GCA_030611395.1 Bacteroidota bacterium
CCGAATTTAAAAGTCCGCTGATTTAAAGGATAATGGAGCACGGAGAAATAATTATTCCCGGTAAAACCGGAATTCACATGATCGAACATAAAAAAGAAGCGTGTACGTTTCAATTTAAAATTCAGAAAGGCATCAAAATAGGGATAATTACCCAATTCCTTTTGGTCCTGGATATAGAATTGCCCGGTTGACGGCATATAAGCCATTGCATTGTAAGGAGTATTGAAGTAAACATCAAAACCTAATTGAACAAGCAGGTGTCCACCGGTTAATTTGAAATAGAAATCATGCTCAAAATAGGTTGTATTGCAGACGCTGATAAGTGGTAAAGGTATTTGATCCTGGTGATCAGTTTGCTGAAAAAGCGCCTTATTCAGGAAATGAAATTTTCCCAGATGAAATTCTTTACTAAGATATAATGAGAGTATTGAAGCCAACCCGTTTATTTGTGCAGGACAGGCCAATGTATCAAAATAGGGATAATCATCTATAAGTACATAATTAAAAGAGGCGTCAAGAAATCTTTCCGGATGAAAGTACCTTGCTGATATCTTTGTTTCAACAATATTATCAAAATCATTTTCCCAGACAAAATTATTTGAATGATAAAAATTCAGCCAGTAGGCAGGTCTTCTGCTCCCGAACTTACCGGCAAGAACAAGTGTGGATAATCCTTTCTTTGCAGAAAATGATTTATTAATTGATCCGTCAAGCAAAAAATCTCCTGCTTTGTATCCTGAATAGTAATTTCTGGCTTTTACTTTCCAGTTAAACTTTTCCCCCAGATCATTGAAAATGTACCCTGACAGGCATTTATTCGAATAATCATCCTCGTGGTAAATAGTGTCTCCAGGCAACAGGTTACTATATTTATCTATTTCAATTGCAGCAGCAACACCTCCGCCAAATGTAAATTTCCTGTCCGGGTCGCTCTGAAAGTCGAACCTTAAAATATTTGAAAATGTTCTGGCATACAAAGAATCAATTGTATTAGTTGAGTCGGAATAAATATCTCTGTAGAAACCTGACTGAGGACTTTCGTCTATATATTTTTTTGCATCCTTCTGAAAAAACATCACATGCGATAACTTACCTTGTAATCCGAGTCCTTTGGGTTTATCAATTTCCACGGTGGTTGAATCAGCTGCACGGGTGGTATCACTTTTCCCGCCGCCTATTAAAACACCATGTGACAACATAAATGTTTTGTTTTTAACAGATGATGCAGCAGAATTTATTGTCCCGAGGTTAACCGGGATCTCGAGTGTCTCCATATTCCCAAGGTCCTCGTCATTAATAATGCCACCGTTTTCATTTATCAGGATATTGTTAATATTAAAAGTAGAGTGCATAGAATATTTGTCTGAAGTATAACTTGTAAACAGAGCTAGCGCTTTAACAGATGATTTCTGGTTAGCATATTGTCCTTCACTTCCAAAAAGATTATAACTAATTCCTGCATTAAAATTTTCTTTAATATTTTGAGTATGTAAAATTCTCAGGGATTGTTCAAGCACTTTTTTTTGTCCACCGGTAGTATATTTCAGTTCGGTGAATGGTTTTTTTGTATTAAAATAAGTTTGTGTTTTTGGGTAATGGATAAATGGAAGATAATGTTTGAAAAAGAATGTTCTATCATCATAATCCCGTTTGATATAATTATCAGGCAGTGATGCCAGGGCGAGATTTCCCATATCAGAATGCAGTGGATTAAGTTTATAATTAGGTTTATATACCTGGAATTTTTTCAACACTGTATCCAGATCAACCGGTAATATCCCATAAAAATCATCATCCAGTTGCCATGTATACATAGTTTCCGGAACTGTATCCGGCAAAAAATGTGAAGCATTCGCTATTACTCCAAGAGAAAGAATCCAAAAGCTGATGACAATTTTCTTCATAAAGAGCAAATATAGATAAAAAAGAGATACTCAATATTGATTTCAGGAGATGTAAGTAAACAAAAAACCCCGGCAAAAACCGGGGTTTTGAAAAAAAAGTCGGCGATGACCTACTCTACCACTTTCGCAGTACCATCGGCGCTAATGGGCTTAACTTCTCTGTTCGGAAAGGTAAGAGGTGGATCCCCATTGCAATAATCACCTTAAGATTTTAAATATTATAAAAACATGCTGAAAGAAAGTTAGAAACAATCGACAGAAAAAAGCTTACGGGTAATTAGTACTGCTTGGCTTTGACATTACTGCCTTTACACCTACAGCCTATCAACGTCATAGTCTTTAACGACCCTTAAAGGAGATCTCATCTTGAGGCGAGCTTCGTGCTTAGATGCTTTCAGCACTTATCTCTTCCAGACATAGCTACCCTGCAATGCGGCTGGCGCCACAACAGGTACACCAGAGGTCTGTCCAACACGGTCCTCTCGTACTAGTGTCAGGTCCTCTCAAATCTCCAACGCCCACAACAGATAGGGACCGAACTGTCTCACGACGTTCTGAACCCAGCTCGCGTGCCACTTTAATGGGCGAACAGCCCAACCCTTGGGACCTTCTCCAGCCCCAGGATGTGACGAGCCGACATCGAGGTGCCAAACC
>JAUWPX010000202.1 GCA_030611395.1 Bacteroidota bacterium
TTCAAAGCTTTTAACAACTCAGCCATTGATATATCTTTCTTATCAAAAACATGATACCGGACAGAGGTAAGATTATCGGTAATACTACCCAGACCAACACCCTGTATATAGCTTGTATTATACCTTGCCCCTCCGGCATTATAGTCTTTTCCGTTCTTAATACAATCATCTATAAGTACCGAAAGGAAAGGCACAGGCATAAAACCGGCATTAATTTTCTCAATAATATTGTTTCCCTTTATCTTGATGTCGATAAACCGGTTTAACTGTTTTTTCCATGCTTCTATCAATTGGTCAAATGATCTGAATTTTGTCGGACCTCCCGTTTGGATACCGATCTGTTTACCTGTAACAGGATCCGTTCCGTTGTTCAGAGTTATCTCAAGTACCTTATTAAAGTTAAAATAACCGGTAAGGATATATGCCTCTGTACCAAAAGCTCCGGACTCAACACATCCGCTGGCACCTCCGTTACGGGCATCTTCAACTGATTTTCCCTGGCGAACAAGTTCCTTAATTATTGCATCAGTATTAAAAACCGATGGCTGACCAAACCCTGTTTTAATGATCTTAAGTGCTCTATGGATAAATTTATCAGGACTCTTTTTACTCAGTTGTACCATCGATGAGGGCTGGAGTATCCGCATTTCCTCAATAACATCCAATATCAGGTAACTAAGCTCATTTACTGCATCAGAACCATCTTCCTTCAATCCCCCCAGATTGATCAGTGTAAAGTCAGTATAGGTATTACTTTCCTGTGCTGTTACCCCTATCTTGGGAGGTGAAGGATGATTATTAAATTTTATCCAGAAACATTGCAGCAATTCGGTTGCTTTTTCTGTATCTAAACTACCCTCCTTCAATCCTTTTTTATAAAATGGGTAAAGGTGCTGATCGAGCCTGCCAGGATTAAAAGAATCCCACGGATTAAGTTCAGTGATCACTCCCAGGTGAACAAACCAGTAATATTGTAAAGCTTCATGAAATGTTTCCGGAGTTTTTGCCGGCACTTTTCTGCAAATTGCAGCTATTTTTTCCATCTCCTCTTTTCGCTTACTATCCTGCTCTTTTACAGCCAGTTCAGTAAGCATTTCCGCATGCCTTTCAGCAAACATAATTAAGGCACCGGCAGCAATATCCATCGCTTTAAGTTCCTCTCTACGATCAATCGCATCCTTATGTTTATAATAATCCAGTTTTTCTATCTGCTCCCTGATCTCTTTCTGAATATCAACCATTCCCTGACTGTATATCTTTTTTCCGAGTACAGTATGTCCCGGTGCCCGTTGTTCCTGGAATTCAGTAAAAACACCGGCTTCATATGCATCCAACCACTCATTGTCCATATTCTGCATTATCCTGTCACGGTTGGTATTTCCTTTCCAGAACGGGATGATCTGTTCTTTGTATATCTTCCGTGTCTTTTCATCAACCTTAAATGAAACTTTTGGTCTGGAGTCAAGAATATCCAGATCTTTGAGGGAATGTAACGTAATCTCAGGGTAGGTAGGAGTTGCCTTAGGTGCAGGGCCTCTCTCTCCTACTATCAGTTCAAGATCATTAATACAAATATATTTGTTCTTTAAAATATGTTCAAAGACCTTCGCCCTTTCAACAGGTTTTGACAAACCCGGAATATTTTGATTCTTATAATAATCAGTAACCAAAACAGCTCTTTCATGCGATAAACGGTTTATAGCATTCAGACTTTGCTCTCTTAATTTTCTAACCCTTTCATTCATCTTGTATCTTGTATCTTGTATCTTGTATCTTTCCCTTAATCCGTGATTATCCGTGTCATCCGTGTCATCCGTGTTCTATTCTTCCTCATCCCCCAATCCCTACTGAAAAACCAATTTCTTCAAACTTCTTCCTGATAGATCCTAATTTAAAATCATCAGGTTCTTCAATCTCGCCCACTTGTTGTTTTAATCCCAGCCTTTTAGCTTTACTGCCTGCCATTCTATGGTAAGGAAGCAGATCAATATATTTTATATCCGGATATAAACTTTCAAGCAAAGATCTCATCAGGTCAATATTTTTTTCAGAATCATTATAACCCGGCACAACCGGAAAACGAATTTTTATATTCCTCTTTCTGTTTGACAACCATTTAAGGTTCTCAATAATAAGTGTATTAGAAACACCTGTATATTTTTCATGCAATTTATCATCCATATGTTTCAGGTCATAAAGAAACAGATCAACCAAATTATAAATATTATTAAGTTGTTCTCTCTGTATATAACCGGTTGTATCTACAGTAGTATGAATATTCTTTTTCCTGCAAGCAGTAAGTAAACCGGTTAAAAATTCATATTGCATAAAAGGTTCTCCACCCGAAAATGTCACTCCCCCTCCTGATTCCTCAAAGAAAATCTTATCCTTTTCAATCTCCTTCATCACTTCACTAACAGTCATCCAATAACCTATCTCTTTTTGTTTTTTAAAAACCTTCCCTTCCAGTTTATCAACATGCATATATAATTCAGTGTCAAAACACCGGCTTTCCGGGTTATGACACCACAGGCAATTCAAAGGACACCCCTTAAAGAATACAGTTGTCCTGATCCCGGGACCATCATGCAGTGCAAATCTTTTTATGTCAAAGATCAGACCTTTCATACCATAAAATAAGTGACTTAAGCTTGAAGTGCCTAAAGTTTAGAGTGATCAAAGTGACTAGAATTTGGAATATAAATATACCAGAAGCGTTATGTTCTTTCCTGATTATCCGTTTTTAATAGAAGATCCAGCATTCAAACAGGCATTTCCCGCCGCGGGAATAAAATGGAATATATTTGGGTTGTCTGTTCATGTTTTTGTGACATATGGCACAAAGTTAATACATTATTATATATGTTGTCAAGTATTTGGCAGGAAATTTACAATTATTCAGGTTCGTACAAGGGCTTATTAACTATTATCCTAAGAAAGTCTTTCTCTAATGTTTCAGCAGGGGTTTCAATAATTCTGCCCAGCTCTTTTATACCATCATAAAAAATAAAAGTAGGAACTCTTTCAATTATGAGTGCACTGATATCCATTCCGGGAACCATCTTATCCCTGTTAACACATAACAGTTCCACTTTTTCATCCGGTATGCCTGCCTCATCCATAATCCTGTAGAACCTGGGCACTTCCCTCTGACTATCAGAACACCATGAACCCATAACTATCTTAATCCGCGATACATCATTAATGTTTTTCTTAAGTTTTTCAATAACACTTTGTTCAGGTGTATATTCCTCATATTCAAAATCGTACCACTCCTGAAATGGTTCCATGGTAAATGCATCACGATTACATTCTCCTATCAGTATCATACTACCAACTCTCTCGGAATATTCAACTTTATTTACATCCTGTGAGAATCCTGTAAAAGCAAGGAGGAAAAGAAAAATTGCCGGATAATAAGTTTTCATTTTTTATTGGTTATTTGTTAATTGGTTAATTTGTTAATTTGTCTGCCCCATGAAATGCGACGTTTACCATGTGAAACTTGAGGCACGAAATTATTTCACCAGGGCAGGAGCATATTTCACTGAGGTTAATTTGTTTATTATTAGCTACGCTTATATAGACCCCTTAGCACCAGGCTCTTCGATCCCTTTTGCCAACTGCCTTTTGCCAATTGCCAACTATTTACCAATTAAGCTTTCTATTGTTGAATGCCGATTTGGCTTAGAACATATATAATACTCTACTTTACAGGAATTGCCTTTAAAGTTTCAAGAAGGAACTCCCAGAATTTTGCGACTGTTTCAATATTTACTTTTTCATCCGGAGAGTGCGGAAACCGGATGGTTGGACCAAACGAGATCATATCCATGTTTGGATAGACTCCGCCAAGTATTCCACATTCAAGACCGGCATGAATAGCCTTTATTTCAGGCACTTTACCAAA
>JAUWPX010000215.1 GCA_030611395.1 Bacteroidota bacterium
TTCCTGCCATACCATGTAATGTCCAAAATGCCCATTTGTTTCTGTTTCTTTGTCGAATAAACCGTACACTACTGAACCACTACCGGTCAAAGAACTGTAAATGGCTCCCATACTGTATAGTTTTTCTTTTATGTTTTTAATGTTGGGATATTTTGAAAAAACAGGCTTTTCAAAATCATTAAAAATATTTTCTTTCCATTGACTGACAGGATATTTTATTAGTTCCAGCAGGGATAATCCGGGTTTTGAACCAGTTATTTGGGAATAAGCGAAACCAGTATCAATATGAATGTCAGGATATACAACCACAAGATAGAGTTGGCTAAGGTTGAGAGATATTCGTTGAATTTCTTCTCCTCGTCCTGAAATAAATGCACTTGTGTTATTCAGAAAGAACGGACAATCACTCCCCAGTCCTGATGCTATAGCATGCAGCTTTTCTTCAGTAATTCCAATATTGAATTTTTTGTTCAGGAGGCGTAGTAAAAAGGCAGTATCCGAAGAGCCGCCTCCCAAACCAGAGCCTGGTGGAATTAACTTGTGCAGATGAATACTAAGCGGAGGTATTGAATATTCTTTTCTTAATAATTCTGCGGCGCGAAAAACCAGGTTTTCCTTAGGAGGTGAATCAATTTTAATACCTGTTGTAACCAGTGAAATACCTTTACCGGAGATTTTTTCCTGTTCAGAAATTTCAAGTATATCAGTCAGGCCTATAGGGTATAGGATGCTTTCAATATTATGATATCCGTCAGGTCGTTTTCCGGTTACCCGTAATCCTATATTTATTTTTGCATTAGGGAAACAGATCATTAAGCAGGATTTATAAAATATCAGAATATAGTTTTACAAAGTAATTAAAAAGGTTAATACTATTCAAATGATACTACTAAATTTGAATGATTAATAATTTTCAACAAACCATATGTTTTTATGAACATTTTATGTTTATAAGAACTACATTTTTTATATCATCAGGTAGATTCAATTTAATATCTTTATGTTCTGAAAAAAGGAAGAAGTTTATTAACAAACAATTTCATAATACAAAATGCATAATAAAACTATGGCGTTAAAAAGCAGTCCTGGAAAGAAAAAATTATCTCCGTTAAACCTTGAGATTGGAAAGGTGCCTCCTCAGGCAATCGACATTGAAGAAGCAGTACTTGGAGCAATTTTGATGGAAAAAGATGCTGTGATCACGGTTTTGGATATTCTGAAACCTGAAAGTTTCTACAAAGATGCTCATCAGAAAATATACAATGCAATTTTGGAATTATCGACAAAAGAGAAACCAATTGATATACTTACTGTAACAGAAGAACTCAGGTCGAATGATGAGCTTGAAAGTATCGGGGGCCCTTTCTATATCACACAGCTTACAAATCGTGTTGCTTCATCTGCTCATATAGAGTATCATTCACGGATTGTTGCACAGAAGTATATTCAACGCGAACTGATAAGGATTTCTTCTGAGATACAGAACAGAGCATTTGACGATAGTATTGATGTTGATGATCTGCTTGATTTTTCTGAAAGGGAGCTATTTAATATAGCTGAGGGAAATATAAAAAGAGAGACTGCAAAAATAAATATCTTGATTAAGAAGGCAATAGAACGGATAGAGGAAGCTGCAAAGCATGAGGAAACTCTTGTGGGTGTACCATCAGGGTATACAAAACTTGACCGGCTGACATCGGGATGGCAGAAATCGGACCTTATTATTATTGCTTCCCGTCCATCAATGGGAAAAACAGCTTTTGCCCTGTCAATGGCAAGAACTATTGCCGTTGAGCATAACCGTCCAATCGCTTTCTTTTCACTGGAAATGTCGTCTGTTCAATTGGTGAACCGTCTTATTGTCAGTGAAACAGAGTTGCCCTCTAACAAGATCAGGAACGGGAATCTTGATGAACATGAATGGAAACAACTTGATACTAAGATAAAACAGCTTGTTGAAGCACCTATTTATATTGATGATAGTCCTGCAATTTCAATATTTGAATTGAGGGCAAAATGCAGAAGACTAAAACTGCAACATGATATACAGCTTATTGTTGTTGATTATCTTCAGCTAATGACAGGACCACCTAATATAATGAGTCGCGAACAGGAGGTTAGTTCTATTTCCAGATCATTGAAAAGCATAGCAAAAGAACTGGATGTCCCGATTATTGCGCTGTCACAGTTGAACCGGTCGGTTGAAATACGTTCGGGTAGTAAAAGACCACAACTCTCTGACCTTCGTGAGTCAGGCGCCATTGAACAGGATGCTGATATGGTTCTTTTTATTCACCGCCCGGAGAAATATGGTTTGTTTGAGGATGATGATGGTAACTCTCTGGTGGGATTGGCAGAAATTCTTTTATCTAAGAATCGTAACGGACCGGTAGGCGATATTATATTGCGTTTCCGTGAAGAGTTTGCCAAATTTGTAGAGTTGGATGAAATGCCTGTTGATGAAATGTCATCAAATGATGATTTGAACACTTATACGATTGGTTCAAAAATGAATAACTATTCCGGACAGAAAGGAAAAGGAGATTCAAAACCGGGGGTAAGTAATAAACCACCTTTTTGATATAAAACAAAACTGGAGATAGCGAATGGTATTAATAATTTGTATATAATAGGAATAGTAAAAAGCTGCATTTTGAAATTTGGAGATTTTAAATTTAGTAAGGGTATTAATGAAGGTTTAGAGGCAATGGGTTTTGATAATCCAACACCTATTCAGGAAAAGGCAATACCTCCAATTCTCAGGAAGCAGGATTTAATAGGTTGTGCACAAACCGGTACCGGTAAAACAGCGGCTTACATCCTTCCTCTTCTTGAGCATATTTCAAACGAAACCTCAGGGAAAAGACAAATACATACACTTGTTCTGGCTCCGACACGTGAACTGGCTATGCAGATAGATCAGCACTTTGAAGGGTTTTCGTACTTTGTGCCGGTTAGCAGTATCCCTGTCTATGGAGGTGGGGATGGTTTAACATGGAATCAACAAAAAACAGCTTTGGTTGAAGGAGCAGATGTTATTGTTGCTACACCTGGCAGATTGCTGGCTCATATTCAATTAAAATATGTTGATTTTAGTTCACTGCGTTGCCTGATACTCGATGAAGCTGACAGAATGTTGGATATGGGGTTTTATGATGATATTATGAAAATCATATCCGACTTGCCTGCATCAAGGCAAACGTTAATGTTCTCAGCAACTATGCCTCCTGAGATCCGGCGTCTGGCAAAAAAAATTACGAATGATCCTGTTCAAATTGACCTTGGTATTGCCAAACCGGCTGAAGGAATAGTGCAGGGGGTTTATTTACTTAAGGAGGAGCAGAAATTACCTTTGGTGAAGCAACTTCTTAAAGGAAAAGAAGTGAAAAGTATCCTGGTTTTTAGTTCTACTAAAAAGAAAGTAAAAACTCTTGAAAAAGAGATGCAAAAGCTGGGTTTTACAGTCAGGGCTATACATTCAGATCTGAACCAAAAAGAAAGGGAAGATGCCTTGCTGAAGTTCAGGAACAAGAGAGTTCAAATGTTGATTGCAACAGATATTATTTCCCGGGGAATAGATATTACGGATATTGACCTGGTTATTAATTTTGATATACCTAATGATCCTGAAGATTATGTACACAGGGTTGGAAGAACTGCAAGAGCTGAATCAACAGGAGTAGCACTAACTTTTGTTATCCGGAAAGAAGAGAG
>JAUWPX010000143.1 GCA_030611395.1 Bacteroidota bacterium
GTCGGTTTACAATGTCGGAAGAATATACTTTAGAAGCCCTGAAATTGCGCAGGGATGTTCTTAAAGACAAGCAGGGACTGGGTGCATCTCTTAATAATCTGGGGGTGTTGAATAAAGACAGGGGGAAATACAATAAAGCAGAGGAAAATCTCGCTGAGGCAATATCAATAACCCGTGAGGTGCCGGGGGAGAGCAGCTCTGAGTATGCTATTGTGTTGAATAATACTGCAATTCTTTACCAGGAGCTTGGGAAATATGATGCTGCTGCTGAAAAGCTTAAAGAATCTATCAGTATTGCAGAGAACGGATTAGGAAAAAAATCAGCCAATTTTGTCCGGCTGAAAGTAAACCTGGCGTTGTTGTATCAGTTACAGGGGAAGCTTGATGAGGCGGAGGAAATATTCCTTGATGCGATGCGTATTAAGCGGGGTCGTCTTGGGGCGAACCACCCCGATTATGCTGTGATGCTCAGAAATATTGCATCGTTGTATATGATTAAGGGAGAATTTGGTAATGTTGAGAGCAATCTTAACAGCGCCCTTGAGATATACAGCAAGAAATTCGGTGAGAAACATCACGCGTATGCTGCCACGCTGGTTGATCTGGCTAAGTATTACCTTTATACAAACAGGTTACCGGAAGCACGTATAAATCTTACTAAAGCCATTCAGATACAGGAAGAGGTTCTTGGTGAAAATCACCCATGGTTAACAGAATCGCGGGAATTGGTTGCTATTCTTCAATGGCAGGAGGGGGATTTGCAAGGAGCAGCGGAGAAATATGGCGAGGTAATGAATAGCTATATCGACCAGATCAATACTTTTTTCCCTGCTATGAGTGAATTTGACAAATCGCGTTTTTGGGAGAAGTTTTATTCACGGTTTATCAGGTATTACAGTTTTGTTCTGGAGGCAAGAGATGAAGTACCACAACTGAAGGGTGATATGTTTGATTATCATATAACAACAAAAGCTTTACTGCTCAGTGTTACAAGCAAAGTAAAGAAAGAGATACTGAACAGCGGCAATCCTGAGTTGGTGAATAAATATAATGAATGGCTTGATATTAAAGAACAATTATCAAGGCTGTACACTTTAAGCAAAGAAGAGCTGCAATCTGATAGAATTAACATTGACTCACTTGAGAATGTAGCCAACAGTAAAGAAAAATATCTTTCAGAAGCATCTGAATTATTTGCCAGGGGTTACAAGATACAGCAGGTAAGCTATAAAGATATTGCTGCCCGTCTGGAAAACGATGAAGCATGCATTGAGCTGGTGAGGTTTCCGGAGTATAATTACATGAAAAAGGGTGAAAAAATATTTTATGCCGGTTTTGTGGTTCAAAACGATCCGGAAAAATATCCTGAAATGATTATATTTTCAGATGGAGAGAAGATGGAAACTTCCATTGCCATGGAATACAGGAAAACTATGCAACGCGGACTTGAAGGAGGGGCATTTTATAAAACATACTGGGGTGGTCTGGAACAGCTAACATCCGGCAAAACTAATCTGTATATCTCACTTGACGGGGTTTTTAACCAGATTAATATGAATACTCTCAGGAAAGAAAATGGCGAATACCTGATAGACAATAAGAACTTTGTATATCTTACCAATTCGAAAGATATTATATCGTATAAAGAGAGCAGGGATAAAAAACAGGATAGCAACAAGAGGGCAGTTCTTATGGGCGATCCGGATTATGATATGGGTTTTGTCTGGGATCAGATGAAGCAGATGCCATTGCCTGAATTGCCGGGAACAAAAGTTGAGGTTGAGAGGGTAAATGAACAGCTTATTTCAGCCGGGTGGGAGACAACCTCTTATTTTCAGCAGGATGCTACAGAAGACAGGATAAAGCAGGTATCCGGTCCGGCAGTTTTGCATATTGCTACGCATGGGTTTTTTCTTGAGGACATTGATTTGGGGAAAGGAGAGAAGGTATTTGGTATTGATCCTGTTAAGGCGGCAGAGAATCCTTTATTACGGTCGGGTTTGATGTTTGCCGGGGCTGATAATACTGTTCAGTCGATAGACACGAAGGAGAGCAGTGACAAGAATGACGGGATACTGAATGCATATGAAGCGATGATGCTGGATCTGGATCAGACCCAGCTGGTGATCCTTAGTGCGTGTGAAACAGGATTGGGGGAGATACGAAACGGAGAAGGTGTTTACGGGTTACAGCGGGCTTTTCAGATTGCCGGCACATCAACAGTAGTAATAAGTCTGTGGCAGGTAAGTGATGAAGTAACACAGAAATTAATGACCGGTTTTTACAAGAACTGGCTGATATCGGGGGATAAGCAGAAAGCGTTTATACAGGCGCAGTTGTTAATAAAGGAAAAATACCCGGAGCCGTTTTACTGGGGGGCGTTTGTTATGGTAAGCAGGTGAGCGTTTAGACCCCTATGAAGCCATGTTTAGTTAAATGAGATTTGGGATTTACGCACATGACGGGGATTTTTGAACTATTTGCTATGATATATTGTTCGCTTGCACCCAGCATATAATCACTGATGTTGATGTTTTTGGTAGTCATAATGAGAATAAGATCTGCTTTAGTTTTTTCCGCATATTTCAGCGTTCCTTTTGCAAAGTTGCCTTTTTTCTCAAGTGTATGGATATCGTATTCGATGTTGTTTTGGATCAGGTATTTTATTGCAAAATTAAGATTAGTGTTTATTTTTCTGGCGAGAGCTTTATCTGTTACCGGATCTTTCACAATATGGACTTTTGAGTCGAAATATTTACCCATATAAATAGCCATAGATACTTTTTCTTTATTCTCACCTCTGAAATCAATCGGGAAAACGATATTGCGAATTTTTTTCTGATCATGAGGTTTATCACGAACAACAATAAAAGGAACTTCCGAACCGACAATTACTTTTAATGCCCAGCTGCCTGTAAACTTCTGCATTCCCTTTAGTCCGTGTGTGCCCAAAATTACCATATTAGCTTCCTCGTCGGTTGCATATTTTGATATGGTTGAAAAAATACTACCCTCAAGAATTACAGAACTTATAGTAATTGAGTGTTTGGATAGTATCCGGGCAGCAACCTTATCCAGTTTTTGCCTGATCTTTTCTTTTTCATCCTGCTTTACATCCTTATTGATAATATGAAGCAAACGGAGATCATTATGTGCCATTTTTGCTATTTTAATACCGTGCAGTAAAGCATTTTCGGCTACCTCAGAAAAATCCCAGAGGATAATAATCAATTTCTTGTCTTTTTCCATCGTTATCAGTTTTTAAATATGAAGATTACACAAAAGAAAGTAACACAAAGTTACACAAAGAAAAGTAATATAAAGAAAAGTAACACAAAGAAAAGAAAGTTACAATTAGAAATTAGAAATTACAAATTAAAAATTACAAATTAGGAATTAGGAGTCCTGTTATGAGCATTACGAAAAGCCAGGGGAGATTGCTTCACTTTGTTCGCAAAATCAGTATTCTTACTATGCCTAAAAGGGAAGAGTAAAGAGAAGGGATCGTAAATCGCGAATAGTCATTTACTCATTTAATTATTTTATCATATATAAAAATCTTATTTTTGCACTTTGGAATATTTGAAATTTATGAAAAGAGAAATTAAAAGAACAAAAGTAAAGGACCTGCTTGTTTCAGAAACCTTCGAAAAGGAGGTGCTTATTAAAGGGTGGGTAAGGACAAAAAGAGGAAGCAAGAAAATTGGTTTTGTAGCCCTTAATGACGGGTCAACAATTCACAACATACAGATTATTGTTGATTTTCCTGAATTTGACGAAGAGATTATTAAGCAGATTACCACGGGAGCGTGCCTGAGCGTGAAGGGAACACTTGTGAAGTCGGAGGGACATGGACAGAATGTAGAGATCTATGCGGAGCAGATTGAGGTTTACGGCACTGCCGATCCGGATAGTTATCCATTACAGAAGAAAGGGCATACCCTGGAATATCTGAGGGAGATAGCACATCTTCGTTTCAGGACCAATACATTTGGTGCGGTATTCCGGGTAAGGCATACAATGGCATATGGAATTCACAAATATTTTAACGACAATGGGTTTTATTATCTTCATACACCAATAATTACCGGCACGGATGCTGAAGGAGCGGGAGAGATGTTCCGCGTAAGCGTACTGGATGATCTTAATCCTCCAAAAACCACTGACGGGAAAGTTAATTATGAGAAGGACTTTTTCGGGAAAGAGACAAATCTCACAGTATCAGGTCAGCTTGAGGCTGAATTAGGAGCCCTGGCTTTATCGGAAGTTTACACTTTTGGTCCTACTTTCAGAGCTGAAAACTCAAACACCCCCAGGCACCTGGCAGAGTTTTGGATGATTGAACCGGAGATGGCATTTTATGATATTATTGACAATATGGATCTGGCTGAGGACTTTTTAAAGTATATAGTCAGATACGCGCTTGAGAATTCGCAGGATGATCTTGAATTTCTTAGTAATATGTATGATAAGGAATTGCTTGAAAGGTTAAAGTTTATTGTTGATAATGAATTTGTAAGAACAGATTACACGGAAGCAATAGAGATACTTAAGAAGGCGGATGCAAAATTTGAATTCCCTGTTAAATGGGGAAGCGATCTGCAGTCGGAACATGAAAGATTTCTGGTAGAAAAACATTATAAACGACCGGTTATCCTGACTGATTATCCAAAAGAGATAAAGGCATTTTACATGAAACAAAATTCCGATGGGAAAACAATACGGGCTATGGATGTGTTATTTCCACGGCTGGGAGAGATTATTGGCGGATCGCAAAGAGAAGAGGATTATGATAAACTGAATAGCAGGATGGATGAATTAAAAATTCCTAAAAAAGAATTATGGTGGTATTTAGAAACACGAAAATTCGGCACAGCCCCGCATAGTGGGTTTGGTCTTGGTTTTGAGCGGATGGTTCAGTTTGTAACAGGGATGAGTAATATCAGGGATGTTATTCCTTTTCC
>JAUWPX010000255.1 GCA_030611395.1 Bacteroidota bacterium
ATCTCTACTTCAATCTTTATTAAGCCTTCCTCGGATTTAATCATAACCGGGTCAGTAAATGAACCAGTGATAGTATTTAATACCTGAACCAGAAAATTTCCATCCCCTGTTTTTAATTGTAGCGTGGTATTTTCGGTGCCAATAGCTCTTAGAAAAACAGCATAGGTTTTGTTCTTATCAGATAGGACATAGGGAATTAATCCGGGTGAACTTTTAATGCAGGAAAGGTTTGGTTGTAATTTTTCCAATTCAAAGCTATGCAAGAAATCACTCAATATTTTAAGCTGTTGGCGTAATGTTTTTCTTCCTCCGCCGGGGGCTTTGTTTTCACCCAACCCATCTTCATGTCCAACGAAAAAGGAATAATCCAGGTTATTGAACAAACCGCCACCACTGAGCATAAACTGCCAGGCTTGTCTCCTGTACACCTGGTCCCCGGAACCTGCAAACCCGGATTCATCAAATCCTATAACCTTATCATAGTGATAGTTCCATTTTACTGCTTCTGGCCAGGCATAATGAAAATTAATGACTGAAATATGATCGCTTACTATCGGAATGGGTGCTTTGAAATTGGTATAGTTTTGCGCAATCAGGTGCTTTTGAGCAAGATTGTTTTCTTCTTCAACAATAATTGATGCCAGTTTTGCCTGCCAAACCATGGATTCTTCATCAGCAAAATCGGCTTTGTAAGTCCAATCATCAGGTTTTAATTCCTCTTTGTTTACTATATTGTAAACTGGTACCGTATGATCAGCCCATGGTTCATTTTGAATTTCAAAGAAAAAATTATCGTATTCATTAAGCTCATTAACCATCTTTCGGACAAAACTTACCTGATAAGCGAGAAGGGTGCCGTTGTTTAAGGTTTGTGCATCAAAACGCGTCACTTCATGCGTAATATTTATATTATTTGCCGGATTCTGGGGGCATATATCCCAATGTTCATCCCGGTAGATAGATGAGAATAATGTCACTTCAACAACGATATCATGGTCTGCCGCCACGGCCATAAAATCTCTTAGCCGCTCGAAATAAACTTCATTCCATGTAGAAAAGTCATACTTCACTTCTCCGGATAGATCAGATATAACTATGGCCCAGGGAGTGATGATTTTGTCTTTCTTAGGTGCCAGGGTATTGTTTTGAATTCCAAAACTTTCTCCCTCAATTTCAAAATAAGTACCTGTAAAGATCCGCGTGTAATTCATACCATCTGCAGATAGTGTTTCAAGATAACTTTGATAATCAAAATCAAGGTTGAGTATGGCACCGTAATGTTCAGCTGACGAAATTAATGCCAATGGCTTGCCTTTATATAAAAAATAATGCTGATTTTCAGGATGTAGTTGAATGGGGCCATCAGCGGGTAACTTTTTATCTGTTTGAGATTCTTTAATATTACAAGCCGCTATTTGGATAGCTATTAAAAGCACTACTAAAAACTTTTTCATTTCATTAGGATTTGATTATGGATAGCTAAACTTAATTACAATATTTGACACTTACAAAAGTATCTGTCAAATTCAATAATGCCATAGAGATAGTGTACTTAAATATTATATGCTCTATTGGCTGAAGTTTTTTATTCTCAACTTACCTTCCGTATGTTCCAGAAATGCGTTGCTCTCTTCTAATATTAGCTGCATTTCAGCCATATCCTCACTTATTATCGTTGAACTGAATTCGTGAACCCGGGTGAGCATACGAATATAAACTTCCGTATCTCTTTGTCTTGTAAGTCGCCTTAATGCTCCCATATAATCATCTCTGTAAACGGTAGGTATTATTATTTTTGTCTGACCAGCTTTTACCAATTCAGCATTCATCATTACCCTTGCCATTCGTCCGTTCCCATCCAGAAATGGGTGTATTTCACTGACAACAAACATCATATAAACAGCTTTAACAAAAGGGTGATTAAGAGCCTGGTAAAAATCAAAACTTTTAATGATCGTACCTTTTACTAAACTAACTTCTACAAATGCAGTTTGACCAGCATAATTGTTTTTATTCTTGAATTCACCAGGGTTTTTATCAATTCTGGCTGATAGGAGTACTTTGTGACGGTATTTTAAAATATTAATAAACTCTTCTGGAGATTCCGGAGTAATGTTCATTTCTTTTCGATTAGAAACTATCTGGTATGTACCCAAAACGTCATGGGAATCTTCATTTCTGCCAGGAAAGGGCTTTTGAGTTTCAATAATTTGTTTAGCTTCCTCTATCTCGAATACTGTTCCTTCAATGTAGTTTGAGAAGTAACTTTCAAAGAAGGCGAAATTCTTAAATGCGGTGTTGCTTATATTCTTTTCCTCCCGATATTTAAATTCCTGTTGACTAAGTTCTCGAAATAGTATTTCAAATAGCTCTAGCCTGACAGGGTCATATGGAACACCAAATGCTCTGGCAGTAGCCACAGGTGATTTTAATATTTTGGATGGATGTGTTGTTAAAAGGGCGCTTATTATCTTGTTGAGTTTTAAAAACTCTTTTTTCATACCTAGTTTTTCAGAGATTAACCTGGCTTTATCTCTTACCTTATTCAACTCTTCTTCTCCATTCACTCTTATAATTTGCTCAATACGCTCTTCAATTTCAGAAAAAGTCAATGTCTTAGAATCCTGCCCGGGTTTTCTCGAAGTCTGAAGGTTTTCCAAAAATGCTCTCCCGCGTTGTGAAGCATACAATTCTCCCGACAATGGATTATCACCTTCAATCGGCCCACTTCCTTCCAGGAAGCGGATAGTTATTCCTGGTAACTCCGCTTTGCGAGTGTATTTATAAGTCAGGAACAGTTGTCCTGAAGAGGTAGGTTTAAATTCAAGTGCAGATCTGTGGCTTAATACCGCTCCTGGAAATAAGTGCCCTAAAATGGAAAATAGGTTCCTTCTAACTATGTCTTCATGACTGTCATGCAAATTAGAGGAATAAAGCCTGGGAGCAATTTTCCTTATAATCCCTTCTTTCTCCAATCTTGATATCTGCTTCGAAATGGAAGAATCCGAAGAACCATATATAACTTCTTGTAGGTGAATTGGTAAATTTTTTTCCATTAATCGAGTTGTTTATTACGAATAAGTAAAATATTTTCTATTAAAGCGCAAATATAGTAAATTATTTTCTATTATAATAATTATAATTAGCAAATAAATTCCATTAATCACGAAAATGTGGAAAATAAATTACAACCAACTACAATTGTGTTGCAGTGTGAAGAAGTCAAAGAGTCGAAAGGTCAAAGGGTCGAAGAGTTAAAGAATTGTGTTGCTGTGGGAACGGTCTGACTGATCTACCTGCCAAAGATT
>JAUWPX010000281.1 GCA_030611395.1 Bacteroidota bacterium
CTTATAATAATACACACAGAATCCGTTTGCTGAGGTATCTGCCTTGAAAGCATCTGCGTGAACAGAAGCACCCACAAGTATTTTATTTCTTGCCTGAGCGTCTAAAAACAGCCTGTTTTCTATCTCTTTCCTTTTCCTCAATCCCTCATCTTTCCACCCCGCAGCGAGTTGATGATATTCCATATCACAAAAATGGAAAAGCATCGCGAGCTTGTCTTCAACAGCAGTATTAAATTCATTCTCCCTCAGGGAACCGTCAATACTTCTTTTACCACCGGTTAACCAACCGTGCCCAGAGTCGATACAAAAGATGAAATCCTTAATAAAAGATTTCAACTGAATGATTGCCTGTTTATCAAAAATATTGTACATCTGATTTAATTTTTTGAGATTAAGTAAGCAATACCAAGCGTGAATATAGTCCACGCCCCTCCTATCATAGCAAAGAATCCTGTTTGTCTTCTTTTTAATTTTCGAATGCATTCAGTATTTTTATCTACCTTTTGAACATATCCCTCTTTATGGTATTCATCTCCTAACAAACAAGTTTTAATCTCTGTAATATCATTACTCTGCTTAGTTTGCATTTCAATAATGCTTACTAAAAGTTCTTTTTGTGTTTTATCACTCATAATTTTAATGTTATTGAAACTCCTGCAGTCAGAAATACAGCCCTTGCAAATAGTAATTTGTTTGTTTTCATGTATTTATACAAATAATTTATTTCTCTTTCTTATATTTTCATTTTTCCACATTGGCTGTAAATTATCTAAAGCCCAACATTTTTTAAAGCCTTTACTTTTAACTCCTGTTATATTAAATATTGATACAGGAATACGATGATCAATTTGCCATTTCCCGTAATTTTTCCAACTCATCCCTTCTTTAAATTGTACCTCTATATATTTCTTTAAATCCCTAAGCATATAATTTACTAGTGTTTCCCAATGCCTTCCATTTTTATTACCATTTAATGATTTACACATACCAGTAGATATGCTATGATTTAATTTATATATAGGATCATTTTTATATTTTTCTCTTGCATAAATATTTCTTTCATTTTTATGCGTTTGGCAATATTCTTTATTCCATTCATCTATTTTTTCTGCATTATTTTTTTTATATATTTTTGCTTTTATACTTATTTGTTTAGAATGTTTTTTATAATATTCTTTATTAATTTCCGCAATCTTTTCAGAATTTTTTATCCTATATTCTTTTCTGCTTTTAGATATTTTTTCAAAATTGTTTTGATTATATAATTGTTTTTGTTTTTTTATTTTGTCTGAATTATCTTTTCTATATTTTTTAGCTTGAATTGATGCTTTTTCTTTATTATCATTATGCCACTTTCTGCTTTTATCTTTTACCTTTTTCGTATTTCTCTTATAATATATTTTCTTGTATTCTGAAATACATTCTTTGCATATTGTTAATAATCCGTCTTTTTTATATTTGTCTTTACTAAACTTATTTATTGATTTTTCTTTATCGCATTTATTACATATTTTTGTTTCCATACATTAAAGATACAAAAAAATTATAACTTATCAAAGGTTAATTTAATCACAAATATCCCGACAATACAGTCGGCAAACAATCTCATTCCTGCCGGTGGTGCAAATGATTTCATTCCACGATCCCAATAACTTGTATTTCCAATATAACTAATCGGTAAACCTCTTGTCAAATTATAAACTGCATCAAAAATAACAAACCTCCAACATGCTTCAATTAATGGAACCCATAACCAGCTTGCTTCTGAATCCTTCATGACAGGGATATATAAAAAATGTTCACCAAGTGAGGCTGCCTGAAATGCTTTACCTGTCATCATTTGGTTTTGATTTGTACCCTTGCCCATATCGTATAAAGCATCTCCGATTGCCTCTAATGTTGTGGCTGAAATAGCTACAAAGGTTATTTTCCAGGGAATTAGTTTCTGTTTCCTTGTCAGTGCAACCCCGTAATTCATTTCAGAGGGATTCAATTTTAAATATGTGGAAAACTCAGGAGTGTAATTTAACCTAATAGGTTCATATGGATTATATGTTTTATATGTCTTATTGACAAACTGTGCATTGCAAGCTATTGTAACGAATAGTAATATGATTGTTAGTTTTTTCATTATGCTGTTATTTTATAATCCATACTTGTTTTTTAAATAATTATATATAACAGTCTCATCACTCTCCGAATCTGCAACTTTACGGAGTATTATTTCTTTTACTTCAATGTTTGAAAAACCACTTATAATATTACCACCTACACCAAGAGTAAATCCCCCAGAATCTCTATCCCCTGGATTTCCAGTAGTTATAGTTGTTTTATTTACTTGAATTGTACTGCTTGCTCCATTAAATAAAACCCTTACAATTCCCCACGTATTTACAGCTAAATTTGAATTTGCATTTGTAAATCCGGTTCCTGCATATAATTGTAAATCAGGCGTAGTACTATATTGTTGTAAAGCACAATAACTAAGAAGATTCCCGTCAAAAACACGGCTAGCATTAATCCATGTCACCTGTTTTAAAACAATATAAATCATTTCAGGCTGAACATAAGCAAAAGCACCGCATTGCATAAACTCACTTACACCGTCAAACAGAATACCATTAGCACTCCAAAGCGGCTGATCGGCTCCGTTAGCCTGAAGTAAATCATGACCAGAGCCTAAATAATCATTCCATTGAGAAACTCTGTTTGCACCGTCACGTGTTAATGTTGCTGGTTCATCTGACAAAAACCATGCAACTGTGCTACCATCATTTAATACACCGGGATAACCTTTAACTGTTATGAAAGGCATCATTTTATTAATCTTACCTAAGTTCATTACAACATTACTGTTAAATCAACAACTGCACCAATAAACGTAAGTTTCGTCTCTACCTTAATATTGATATACTCCGGCGTGTCAGCAGCAAGAGGAATATCCAAAGTTGTTGCAGTACCAGCCCCTATCAATATATATGCAACGGACGTAATCGGAAAAATCCTTACAACTTGACCCGGATAAAACGTTTCAGTAGATGTTGCCGAAGCTACAGATCCATCAACTCGCTCATGATGTCCCGACAAACTTAAAGTCTGAATTTCTCTTTTTGAT
>JAUWPX010000136.1 GCA_030611395.1 Bacteroidota bacterium
GAGCATTATCATACCAGTTTTTAATATATCCGTCATACCATGGTATTGGCTGGTACTCCTGTATCATTGTTCCGTTAAATCTGAATTCTGTCGGTCCACCGTAAGTACAGCCAATTACCTGGCCTGCCCATCCTCCTTTAATCTTGTCTGATAATTTTGCTTTGGAAATAGAAATTTCTTCACCAATGATTTGTACCGACCTGTTTTTTTGGTCTGTTTTCTCACCGGAACAGCCATAACTTATTAGTAATATGACCCACACAAAATGCAATAACTTTTTCATAGCCTGTTAATTTTAGCAGTAATTTATTAATTAATAATGAATTATTTTGCCACAGTAGTTTCATGCATCATTAAATCTTCAATTAATCCAGTGATTTGCGGAACAGGCATTTTTGTTACAACATATGCATGAGGACCGTTTTTAGAATTTTCCCATTCGTTATGCCCATCTTCAAAAGTAACAAATCTGCCTTTATTAATGTAAAAATAATTCTCATATCCCTTTACTGCAATCAGAACTGCGGTTTGGTCCCAACTCATCCTTCCGTTTTTGTCTTCTTCACTCTGTGGAATTATATAGCAAATACATCTTTAACCGGGTTATTCTTACAGGGCATTTCAATTAACCTTAATCCTGTTTTGATCTGCACTCCTATTTCAAATCCAGTGAATAATATTTCAGTCGGCCATTGCTTTATTGCAATAATTGATTTTATTGAATCCATATACACATTAAATTCCATCCCTTCCGGAAACTTTCCCCCCATACAAACCCATTTTTTAACCTTTTTTTCAATAAGTTTCTTTCCCGTAAGTGGACTTAATTCATCCGATTCCGACATAATCAGGTTTCCCAGGTTAGTAAGAAAACCAACAGAAATAATTGTTACTGCAGTATCTTCCAGTTCGCTCAGGATTTTACGATATAATTTTACTGCATCGGGAGCTTCACCGGTTGACATCAGATCGTGAGGGTATTTTGCAATAAGCGAGTCAGGCCATTTTTGAAAAGCCCCAATATTTACTCCTTCAGATTTTGGGGCACCTATTGGAAGATCCGGACGTCCGAAATAGGTATTAATAACATCAATAGAAGGTACTACAAGGTCATGTTTATTTGATGCCATTGTAGCAAGGATATTAATATATCCACTATCTGCAAACGCATGCAGTATAGCTAATGCTCCAACATCGTCATAATCCGGTCCGCAATCGGTGTCGAATATTACCGCTATTGGGGTTTGAGGTTTTTCCGCAATGTTTTTCTGACTATCTACGCAACCAGCCATTAAAACTACAATCCCAAGGACAAACATTTGTGAAACTTTTGCTTTCATAATTAATATCGATTTTATGTTTTTGCTCTCTTCTCCCCAACCTCACTCCTGTATGGTGTGGAAGTCTGTGCTCCAAGTCTTGTTACAGCAATTGAAGCCGCTTTATTTGCAAATTGTACGGCTTCCCTGATATTGAACCCCTCTGAAACAGCAACTGCAAGTGCACCATTAAATGTATCGCCGGCGGCAGTTGTATCAACAGCTTTTACTTCAGGTGCAGGTATTAATTCTGACAAGCTGTTTGTATGGACAAATGCACCATTCGCTCCCATTGTAATTATTACAATTTCAACACTTTTTTTCAATAAAATTTGTGCAGCTTTTTTAGCTGTATCTGTATTGGTTACTTTCACTCCTGTAAGAATTTCTGCTTCTGTTTCATTTGGAGTAAGTATATATATTGTTTTCAGAATTGAATCAGATAGTTTTTGAGCCGGAGCAGGGTTTAGAATCACTCTCTTTTCGTTTCTGAAAGCAATTTGTGCTGTATATTCAACTGTTTCAATTGGAATTTCAAGCTGCAATAATACAATATCTGCCATCTCAATCTGCTTAATGGCTTTGTCGATATCATCAGGCTTAAGGGTCATGTTGGATCCGGGAGCAACAACTATACAATTCTCCGCCCGTGAATCAACAGTAATCAGGGCAACACCTGATGGGTTTTCCGGATCGACAACAATATTTTCAGTATTTACACCTTCCCTCCTGAGATTTTCAACAGATTGCTCCCCAAAAATATCATTTCCTGTTTTTGAAATAAAAGCAACATCACCCCCAAGCCTTGAAGCTGCCACAGCCTGGTTCGCTCCTTTGCCTCCCGGGTTCATTAAAAATTCCCCACCAAGGATGGTTTCGCCCGGCAAGGGTAAATGAATGGTTTTTATTACCATATCGGTATTTGTACTGCCTATTACAACTATTTTCATTTTTTTAATTAATGAGTTTTTTTAAACTTTTAATACAAAAATAAAACTAATAAATATTCAGTAATTTCACTCACTTTACTATCTCTTTTTGAATCTTTCTTTAATATTTACCCTGCCATAATTTTTGCAAACTCCTGATTATTTGTAACTAACCAGTTGACAGTCCACAATCGGCAGTCAGACACTTTAGACACTTCTTCATTTTATCATTCAATCATTTATGCATTTAAGCATTCATTATACATCCTATCTCAATTAATTTTGTTATCTTGTTTCCATAAAAGAAAAAACATTAGAAAATGTTCTATAACAACTACGCATTTTCCTGCAAAACTTAATATTTAATACTTATGAAAACTATTATTCCTGTTATTCTAGCACTTATTCTTGGTGTACAATCCTGTAAACCAGGGGTTGATATCCCGCCAACATCTCATCCGGATGTTGCTAACTGGCAGAATCTGTTTGCTGATGATCTGTCTAACGCGATATTTCCTGAGGGTATATGGACTTTCGAAGAAGGTATTCTTACAGCAAGTGAGGACCAGGCTATCTGGTCGGATTATGATTATGATAATTTTATACTTGACCTTGAGTTTAAAACAGATACCGGCACAAACAGCGGGGTAATTCTCTACTGTTCAGATATTAAAAACTGGATACCAAATTCAATTGAGCTACAGATAGCTGATGACTATGCCGAGAGGTGGGCAAGCAGTCCCACTTCATGGCAATGCGGTGCTATTTTTGGTCATTTGCCCCCTACTAAAAGTATGGTAGAACATCCCGGTGAATGGAACCGTTTAACAATAACCTGTATGGATCATTTGATTTGGGTTCGGCTGAACGGTGAACAGATCATTGAGATGGATATGAAATTATGGACAGATCCGGAAGTGAACCCTGATGGAAGTGAAATACCTCTATGGTTATTCAAACCGGTAGCTGATCTGCCCACACATGGTTTTATTGGTTTCCAGGGAAAACACGCCGGAGCGCCAATCTATTTCAGAAATTTAAAGATCCATGAATTAGGCACTATCGAAGATCTTATAATTCTTCCAGGAGTTGGCGGGTGAAAATATATAACATGGAAATCAAAGAAATAATATTAGAGGAATTAAATCCTGAAAAATTTATTGAAGAAAAAGTGAAGGATATTTCTTTGAAAGTGGGTAGTAATTATGCCATTAACGCTTTGTCCGGTGGTGTTGATTCTTCAGTTGTTACTATGTTGGGACACAAAGCTCTGGGCGATAAGCTTAAAACGTATTTTATTGATAATGGACTGATGAGGGAAGGAGAACCGGAGTATGTTGTTTCAATTTTTAAAAACCTGGGGATAAATGTTGAAATTATAGATGCTAAAAAGGTTTTTTTCGATGCATTAAGAAACGTTACAGATCCCGAGGAAAAAAGAGAAGCTGTTACCAGTTCATTTTACAAAAATGTTTTTGGTAAGTTAGTAAAGAACAGTAATGCGAAATATCTTTTTCAGGGAACGATTTTGACAGATGTGGACGAAACAGTTGCGGGAATAAAGAGGCAACACAACGTTTTTGAGCAGTTGGGAATTGACACGGAAGAGGCATTCGGTTACAAGATCCTTGAACCACTTGTACAACTCAGAAAACCCGCGGTAAGAGAAGTTGGAAAAGCACTGGGACTACCCGAAGAAATATTTAACAGACCACCATTCCCTGGTCCTGCCCTGGCAGCAAGAGTTATTGGAGAGGTCAGTCCGGAAAAGGTTGAAACCGTGAAAAAAGCCACGGTGATTGTTGAAGAAGAATTAAAGGATTCAGGAGCATTCCAGTATATGGCAATTTTACATGAAGATAAAGTTACCGGAATGAGAGATGGCAACAGGGATTTTGGTTGTCAGATAGAGATACGATGCTGGGAAAGTAAAGATGCCAGGACAGGGACACCAACCAGACTTCCTTATGACACACTTGAAAGACTGGCTGAAAGAATTACAACCGAAGTCCCAAAAGTAGTAAGCGTTACTTACAACATAACTAATAAACCACCCTCAACTATCGAAGCCGTTTAAGTTATAAAATCCTCCGGTACATTTATAAGCCGGCTGACATCTTTAATCTTTTCTGCGACATTAAATCCTGAAGCACAATTCACTGTACATTCCCTGCAATCAGCACATGGGTTTTCCGGAAGGTCAAGTGACACAAGTAGTTGATGTGCCTTTTCCAGGTTGCTGTAACCATAAGTGTACATGTATGCCCGCATCAGATCAGGAATAGGAAGAGCTTTTGTGCATTGCTCTACACATTCCCGGCATCCTTTACAATACAGTGAAACAAGAGATTCACCCGTTTCAATATCTTTCTTTTCCTCATCCGTCAGCTCCGGGTTTTCCATAATACTAAAACTCTCCTCCAAATGATCAAAACTGGTAAAACCAGGTATAGCAGTGTGAACATTGGGATTTTGCAGAGCCCACTTTAACGCGGCTTTCGTATTTACAGGATGTTGTTTTTCCTTATCATAAAATCCTCCTGCCATTGTCTTCATAGCAACAATTCCCAATCCTGCTTTCGCTGCCTTATCAATTGCCTCATTCATTTCCTCTACATTATCCTGTTTGAAATTATAAGAAGTCAACACTACATCATAAACACCACTGTCAACAGCAGCCTGGATCATCTCAGGTTCTCTACTATGGGTGGAGACACCGAGGAATTTTGCTTTCCCTGATTTTTTGATCTTTTTCATAGCATTCAGAGTAGGCTCATGGAGTGTTGATTCTCTTGATCCCGGCATATGATGAAAAAGAATATCAACATATTCCAAATTAAGCCGTTTCATACTTATCTCAAACTTTTCCATAAAGGTCTCCTCAGTTGCTTCATCTGAATACAAACCTGTTTTCCTGTCCAATCCCGGTTGACCGACTTTTGTAGCGATGGT
>JAUWPX010000070.1 GCA_030611395.1 Bacteroidota bacterium
TCTGTTCTTATTGCAGAATACTTGTGAAATTTTACCGGGTATCCTTCAAGATATTTTTTTCGCTTTTTATTTATCTGAATATCAACAATATCTCCAGGGACTAACTGTGGTATAAAAATAATTTTTTCATTATGTTTCGCAATAGCTTTTCCTTCAGCGCCAATATCCAGGATCTCGACCTTCTCAAGTAATGGTATTTTTTTTCTTTTACTCAAATCTATATGGTTCTATTTGTTGTACAAAGATAGGGAATAAAGGGAATAAAGATTTTTATCTTTGCACCGTGAGTAAAAAATATTGGCAATGATCTCATTGAATAAGGTAAGTATACGGTTTGGCGCATTTGAATTGTTAAGCAATATTTCTTTAATGATTAATCCAGGCGAGAAGGTTGGTCTGGTTGGGAATAACGGAGCAGGTAAGACTACATTACTAAGGTTGTTCGTGGAGAAAATAAAACCCGGTGATGGGGAAGTTGTTATTCCAAAAGAAACAACTGTGGGGTATTTGCCACAGCAGATGAAGCATAAAGACAGAAGAAACCTTCTGGGCGAAACCCTGACAGCTTTTTCGGGGATAACCCGGCTTGAAGAAGAAATTGAAAATATCAACAATGTACTTGCTCAACGGGAAGACTATAAATCAGATGAATATAAGGGGTTGATCCACAGGCTGTGTGAAGCCCATGAGGAATACCGGATTAAAGGGGGACATAGTATTATGGCTGATACTGAAAAAGCCCTGATTGGTTTGGGATTTACACGTGATGAATTCAGTAAACCTACTTCTTTGTTCAGCGGGGGATGGCGAATGAGAATTGAGTTGGCAAAATTGTTGCTTAAAAAACCGGATTTTCTTCTCCTTGATGAGCCTACTAACCATCTTGATATTGAATCTATTCAATGGCTTGAGAATTACCTTAAAGATTATCATGGGGGGGTAATCCTTATTTCACATGACAGGGCTTCCCTGGATAATGTTACAACCCGCACTGTTGAATTATTACTTGGTAAAATATATGATTATAAAGCACCCTTTTCTCAGTTTGTTATTCTGCGCCGGGAAAGGATGGAAACACAGTTGGCAGCATATAGGAATCAACAGAAAAAAATTGCGGATACAAATGAATTTATTGATCGTTTCAGATATAAAGCCACTAAAGCTGTACAGGTTCAATCACGAATTAAACATCTGGATAAGATAGAAAGAATTGAGTTGGAAAGTGAAGACAGGTCAGCGATAAGTATAAAATTTCCGCCTGCACCCAGAGCAGGGTCTATTGTTGTTGAAGCTGCGAGTCTTAGTAAAAGCTATGGAATGAATCTGGTTCTTGATGAAATAGATATTATTATTGAGAGAGGAGAAAAGGTGGCTTTTGTTGGAAAAAATGGCGAAGGGAAAACTACATTTGCCAGGGTATTGATGGGGGAGCTTGAATTCAGTGGTAACCTGAAGATTGGATATAATGTAATTACAGGCTACTTTGCTCAAACCCAGGACGAATTGATGGATGGTAACAAAACGGTGTTTAAGACTATTGATGATATAGCCACAGGTAGTATCCGTACAAGGATAAGAGATATTCTCGGTGCATTTTTATTCAGTGGAGAAGAGATTGATAAAAAAGTGAAGGTGTTGTCAGGTGGAGAACGTTCAAGGCTTGCTTTAGTAAAACTTTTGCTGGAACCCTATAACCTTCTGATTATGGATGAGCCGACTAATCATTTGGATATGAGATCTAAAGATATTCTAAAAGAAGCATTGCTTAAATATGACGGGACTCTGATTATAGTTTCGCACGACCGGGAATTTCTTGATGGTTTAACAAATAAAGTGTTTGAATTCAGCAACCGTAAAATAAAAGAAAGCATAGGAGGTATTTATGATTTTCTAAGAAGGAAGAAGATAGAATCTTTGCGTGAACTGGAAATAAAAAGAACAGGAATAAATACTTTACAGAAAAAAGAGACATCAAATAAGAAGAATTATATCAGACGGAAAGAATATGAAAAGAATTTACGGAAGCTGGAAAGGAGGGTTAGTAAACTGGAAAGTGAGATTGATATCCTTGAGAAGGAAATTGCTGAAATGGATAGAGTGATTGCCTCACCCAAAGAATTTGCAAATTATAACTCAGGTAAAGGTTTTTTTATTGAATATGAAAAACTTAAAGAGAAGCTTTCATTGAAATTAAAGGAGTGGGAGGAATGTAGTGCTGATATTGAAAAAAGAATAGTTATATTTCGTAAGATTACTGATTGATTATAATTATGCGCAGGATTATATATATTGTTTTAATAGGATTGATTACAGTTTTGTTTCCAGGTTGCAAAACAGTTACTAAAATAAGACAAGACAGTAATCTTGCCTATATCTATAATCCGGGGAAGGCAACAATTCATCCAAGGTATAAAGTTTATCATGATAACGATAATCAGTCAACACTATTTGTCAAAATCTATCCTGTTGAGTTGCTCTTTAACATGGCTAACCCGGAAGGGATTTACAGGGCTGAATTGGGGATATATTATCGTTTGTATGATCTTACTGTTGGCCGAATTGTTGTAGATAGCGGATTTGTGAAATATCCTGTTTTGATGCATAATGTTAAAAAGGAATTTATTGCCGCCATTCCAATCAAGGCAGAAAAAGAACATACTTATAATCTTGAGGTAATTGTTCGTGATATTTTTAGGAATAAAGCTGTCCAGTCATTTATTACAGTAGATAAGACATCTGAATATAACCGGCAGAATTTCATTGTTGTTGATTTTAAAACCAGAGTTCAAATTTTTAATCCTGTTGTTGATAGCTCCTTAGCTTTATGTATCCTTTATCCAGGAAAAGAATTAGATACTCTTTATATAAAGTATTTTAAGGATAAGAGTAAAATACCTGATCCGCCTTCATTTCTTATTCCATCAGGATCAATGGATTTAGACCCTGATAGTGTTTGGTCAATTCCATATTCAGATACCTCCATATTGAAATTCCCTGTTCATGGTATATATCAGGTCGGGATATCACCAGATCGTCTGGAGGGATATAGTTTTACATATTTTGGAGAATACTTTCCATCAGTTAAAACACCTGAAGAGATGATTAAGCCTTTAGTGTATCTTGCTTCGCGAAATGAGATAAACAGACTACTTAATGATCCGGATCCTAAACTGGCAGTAGATAATTTTTGGCTTGAGAGCGCTTCAAATATCGAGAGAGCAAGAGAACTAATAAGGATCTATTACAACCGGGTATTATATGCTAACTATTTCTTTGCTTCATATAAGGAAGGATGGAAAACTGACCGGGGAATGATATATATCGTTTATGGTCCGCCTGATGAAGTTTTCAAAAACGATGAGGAAGAAAAATGGATATTTGGAACGAAGAAATCGTCACCCAGGATATCATTTACCTTCACAAAAGTTAATAATCCTTTTACACAAAACGATTTTAAGCTAAGAAGAAATGCGGAAACCAATACTATGTGGGATCAGGCTGTAACAAGCTGGAGGAATGGTAATACTTTCGAAATAAATCAAATTAAAGAATAATGTCCAATAGAGATGATAATTTTATTTATGGGATACGTAGCGCAATTGAAGCTATTCGTGCTGGGAAGGAAATTGACAAGATATTTATCAGGCAGGGGGCAAAGAGTGACCTTGCTAATGAGCTCTTTGGTTTAATACGAAAAGAAAAAATTCCTTATCAGTTTGTTCCGGTGCAACGTCTTAATCGTATTACACAAAAAAATCATCAGGGTGTAATTACTTATTTATCGTTAATCAGTTATTATACAGTGGAACAGATTTTACCCGGGATATATGAATCGGGAGAAAATCCATTTATCCTGGTTCTTGACCAGATATCTGATGTGAGAAATTTTGGAGCAATAATCAGGACAGCTGAATGTGCAGGTGTGCACGCAGTAGTTATACCCAAAAAAGGATCAGCACAAATAAATTCTGATGCTATGAAAACATCTGCCGGAGCATTGCATACAATGCCGGTTTGTCGTAACGAAGAACTTTCAGAAGCTATTAAATTCATGAAAGATAGCGGATTACATATAGTTGCAGCGACAGAAAAAGCGAAAAACATCTATCATAATGCCAGGTTTGATACACCATTGGCTATTATTTTGGGTTCAGAGGAAAAAGGGATAAGCGAGAAATTACTTGAACTGGCCGATGAGAGAATAAAAATCCCATTGAAAGGGAAAATAGATTCTCTGAATGTTTCTGTTACTGCAGGTATTTTAGTTTTTGAGGCGATCAGGCAAAGAATCCAGTAACCTCACTACATCATAACCACTGGGATTCTGGAATACTCTCAAATCGAATTCAGGTGCTACTGCAAGGATATGATCAAAGATATCAGATTGAATTTTCTCATATTCAATCCATCTCTTGTCGTTACTGAAAACATATATTTGTAGCGGCAAACCTTTATCAGTTGGTTGTAACTGGCGTACCATACTTGTCATTTCATTGTTTATCTTAGGATGGTTGTGAAGATATGATGTAATGTATGCTCTGAAAACCCCAATATTTGTCATTCTCCGCCCGTTTACCAGAACAGAATTATCAATTTCGTATTTTTTGTTATGTTCGTCAAGCTCTTTTTCTTTATTTTCAATAATATCGCGTAGTATCTGTATTTTTTTGAACTTTTTTATCATCTCAGGGGTGCAGAATTTAATACTTTTCATATCAATAATAACCGAACGTTTGATCCTGCGTCCGCCTGATTCCTCCATTCCTTTCCAATTATAAAATGATTCGGAAATAAGGGCATACGTTGGAACGGTGGTAATGGTTTTATCCCAGTTTTGAACTTTTATTGTATTAAGACTGATTTCAATTACTGTTCCATCAGCATTATGATCGGGCATAGATATCCAGTCGCCCGGTTTTACCATTTTATTCGCTGAAAGCTGGATACTTGCAATAAATCCAAGTATTGTATCCTTAAAAACAAGAATTAGCACAGCCGCAGCTGTACCTAAGGCAGTTAATAGTTTCGTTGGAGATTTATCAAATACTGTTGAAATAATAAGAATAATTGCAATGAAGTATACCACTATTTTAACAACCTGAACATACCCGGTTATAGGGCGGTTCTTTGATATTGGAAGGCTTATGTAAACTTCATGCATTGCATTTATAAATGAATCTGCAACAAGCGAACCTATTAGGATCATATACAGATATGATCCATTCCGGAGAAGCTTGATAATAGCAGGATAATCCTCAAAAACAAGTGGTGCCAGGAAAAATATTACAAAAGCCGGTGCAAAGTGTGACAAGCGGTTGAAAACTTTTCTTTCCAGAAAAATATCGTCTATTCTGGTCTTGGATTTTTTTATTATGGTTGTTAAAGTGGAAACTATAAGTTTCCTTATTATAAGGTTAGACAAGTAACTTAATAGTGTGGCAACAATTAGAAAGATGAACATTCTGATAAATGCCGCCAGATATAGTGGCATACCTATTCCGGTTAACAAATTATCCATCCAGTCATTAACTAATGTATTCATGTTATTTCAGGAATTAGTGATTATTTATTTAAACTTTCGGATTTTATTGATGGGCTCTAATATAGTTTTTATATATTAGTTGCAAAAATAATATTATCATGAGATTAACTTGTTTGTTTTTAGTAATTCTTTTAGCAGGAAATCTGAGTGGTCAGGTGACCTTTGATGATTTTTTTACCAATAAATGCCTTAGAATCGATTATTACTTGTCAGGTGATGCTTCTCAAACTGTGGTTTCGTTAGCACAATTGAAAAAGGAACCATATTGGGCCGGTAATCACGAGAACCTTGTAGATCCCTTTAACTATGGGAAGTATAAAATTCTTGTTTATGATAAAGAAAGTGATAAGCTTATTTATTCAAAAGGCTTTTGTACCCTTTTCCAGGAATGGCAAACAACAGCTGAAGCACATGAACTGAATCGAAGTTATTACCAGGTTAATACCATCCCTTTTCCTAAAAAACCGGTAAGGTTTGAGATTCATATGCGTGAAAAGGGAATTAAGTTTTCTAAGATTTTCGAGTATTCTGTTGATACAGCCAATTATTTCATTTTGAATGAAATACCTGTCAAATGCAATGTGACAAAGATCCATGGAGATTCGAAACCGGATGAGAGTGTTGATGTTGCTTTTATTGCTGAAGGTTATACATTTAGTGAAATGGATAAATTCAGAAATGATGTAAAAAGAATGGCAAATTATCTCTTCAGCACTTCTCCTTTTGAGAAATATGAAGACAAATTCAATATCTGGGCAGTTGAAGCTATATCTGAAGAATCGGGTACTGACATACCGGGAGAAATGATATATAAAAAGACAGCACTGAATTCAGGTTTTTATACTTTTGATATTGCAAGATACCTGACCACCAATGATTTGAAATCAATATATGATTATGCTGCAAATGTTCCATACGATCAGGTTTACGTTCTGATAAACAGTGAACGGTACGGAGGAGGTGGAATATATAATCACTATTCGGCAAGTACTTCTGATCATGAACTTACTCCCAGGGTATTGGTGCATGAATTTGGTCACGGTTTTGCCGGTCTTGCAGATGAATATTATTCTTCAGCAGTAGCCTATGAGGATTTCTATCCATTGGATATTGAACCCTGGGAACCTAATATTACTACATTGGTTGATTTTGATAGTAAATGGAAAGATATGATTAATAAGAAAACACCTGTTCCTACTCCACCGGATGTAGAATTTGTAGAAACAATTGGAGTCTTTGAGGGTGGCGGGTATATGGCAAAGGGAGTATACAGACCATATATTGATTGCAGGATGAATACCAATGAAGCATCCGGCTTTTGCCCTGTATGTCAAAGAGCAATCAGCCGGATGATAGAATATTATACGAAGAAGGGGAATAAATAAATCCGTCAGCAGTCCTCAGTCTACAGTCGACAATTGTAGTTTGGCTTTTTTATTGCCAACTGCCAACTGCCGATTTCTTTTATTCAGCTTCATCATCTTTCTTTCCGAGTTTTCTTTCAAGCATAAAATTCCAGATCAGACTTAAACCTCCGAAAAGAAAGATCATCGAGATGATAAATAGTACGTCGGAATTTACGGAAAAGCTGCTGGTAAGTAGTACTCCAATAGCAGT
>JAUWPX010000285.1 GCA_030611395.1 Bacteroidota bacterium
ATTCATATCTCTGGATGGATGGAACTGCAGAATCATCACGTTCACTGCTACAGGCAGGGAATTATACTGTTATTATTCTTGATAAAAACAGCTGTGCGCTGGATACCACCGTAACGTTAGCTCAACCGGAACCATTAACTGTTTCAGGAGTTATTACTGATGCTTATTGCCCTGATATGCCGGATGGCGGGATTGAGATAAGTGTTGAAGGGGGATATGTTGTAAGTACATATTACTATCTGTGGTCTGATAATGTCCCTTCTTCTTATATTAATGATTCTTCTATTTTAGAGTTAACAGCAGATATTTATACGGTTATAATTATGGATGACAATAATTGTGAATTAAGAGATTCCTTTGAAGTTAAATATGAAAATACGCAATGTCTTGAAATACCAAATGCTTTTTCGCCTAATGGGGATGGAATTAATGATTACTGGGAAATTGGCTTGATTGAGTTATATCCTAATGCGGTAATTGAAATTTTTAACAGATGGGGCAAAGTTGTATTTAAATCCGGGAAGGGTTATGATCCGCCATGGTATGGTTTATATAAAGGCAGACCATTACCTGTTGATTCATATTATTATTTTATAGACTTGAAAAACGGCACTAAACCTCTTGATGGACACGTTACTATCGTAAGATGAAAAAGGCACATGTTGCAGCAATATTATTTCTGATTTTCACGGCTGGTTTAAAAGCACAGCAGTTGCCTCTTTATAGCCAATACATGTTTAATAAATTCCTGATAAATCCTGCTGTTGCCGGAAGCGATGGCTATACTACAATAAATCTTACTGCAAGGGAGCAATGGATAGGTATTGATAATTCTCCTAAAACACATTCTTTGAGCTATCAGACCAGGATTTTAAAAAAGAGCTATATTATTAAGTCCACATCGGTCAAAAGGAAAACTTATAAACCCAGTACAAAGGGAAGGGTTGGAGTAGGTGGTTATTTTTTTGATGACAGAAATGGTTTGGTAAGCAGGACAGGATTTCAATTAACATATGCTTATCACATCTTTCTGGATGAAAACCAACTATCTTTCGGATTATCGGGAACTGCCTTTCAGTTCAGTATCAATGATGATAAATTGACGTTTTATGATCAGACAGAACCTTTATTAAGTGGCGATTTAAGGAAGACAATGTTTATACCGGATGCTAACTTTGGGGTATATCTTTTAAGTAGCAAGTATCATGTTGGATTTTCGGTAGCTCAACTTTTTCAATCTTATCTGAAAGTTGGTAATGCCGGATTGAGTGATTACAGAATGTTGCGACATTATTATTTATCAGCAGGATATATTTTTCCGCTTCAAAATGATTATTATCTGGAGCCTTCCATTTTAATTAAAACCACTGAAGAATTGTTGTACCAGATTGATATTAATGCAAAAGTTCAATATAAGACAGATTATTGGATCGGTTTATCTTACCGGACAGCGGGAGCAGTGATTCTGTTAGCCGGCGTCAGGCTGGATAAATTTTATTTTGGGTATGCCTTTGATTATACATTATCGAGCATAATGAAACACAGCCTGGGATCTCATGAATTCATGATGGCTGTGAAGTTTGGGGATAGTGCCCGTAGATACCGCTGGCTTGACAGGTATTAAGAGTTGATTTGTTAATTTGTTGATTTGTAAGATTTAATAATGATAAACATCTTACCTTATAAACTCCTAAACTTATACACTAATAAACTTTTCATCGCTTCATTTTGAAAAGCAATGGAGAATAAATAAATTGCCGGAAAAAATATACACCTGCCAGAATTAGGAGTATTACTGTACTGATAAGAGCAATTTTTCTACCGAGGTTATATGAGTCAGGTTCGAATTTAAATTCAATCTTATGCTGTCCGGATGGTAAAATCATACTACGGAGGGCATAATTTACACGAAAAAAATCTGCATGTTCACCATCAATAGTAACTTTCCATCCTTTCGGATAATAGATCTCAGAAAACACCGCCATTTGATCAAATGTTGATTCCGATTCATATATCAGCTTATTTGGCTGATATTCAAGAAGATGAATTTTAGCTGTTGAGTCAGAATGAATAGTTATGTTTTGGATATGGTCTTCAAACCGGTTATCAATAATTGCTTCCCGGGCCGGATTAAAATTTCCTATTGCAGAAATTTCCGCATCAGCATCTTCTACTATTCTGTATTTGTCAACAAACCAGCATGCACCCAATGCATATGGGTTTTTTAATGGAGAAGAATTGCCATTGAGAATAATGTATTTGCAATTAAGCATATTTAGAATATTCGTATTCTCCATAGCAGTAATAATATCTGAACCGGGGCTATTCCCTTGAAGAGCATTGATGATCCTGTTTATTTCCGGTGATATATAGAAACTTATAAGTTCCTGGTATCGTCTCATTTTAGCACCGTGATATCCTCCGATTGATTTATGAAAATAGGAAGTTCTTGCACTGTTGAAAGTGCTTACCGTCAGATCGAGAACCTTGTAGTCAAGGTCAGGATCTTCTAATATTTTATTGTCTGCTTTTGTGGCAATATAGGGTATTTCAGCTTCTTGTTCAGGTGAGAAATGATCATTATTCAGATATCTTTTGTCAACTGTCCAGAGGTCGAGAAGTATTAATGCCGGCAGAATAAAATAGACGACTTTAACCGAAAGCTTTTTATAAAAATATGCCAGCAATGATCCTGCTGTCAGAATTACAAAAACCAGTGATCTGAAGGCATCTGTTTTAAGGAGTTGTTGACGATCGGTTCTTAATGCCTGTATCAATTCCCCGGTCCAGCCCGATTGTGCCAGAGTATCATCAATTGGTGCCTTAAAATTGAAGAACAGACCTGGGAACAGGACAAAAATCAAAGCCAATCCGCCGGTAATAATAACCGACCATTTTATTGCATAAAAGAAAGTTTCTTTCTTGTGTTTCCCGTTTAAAAATTGATTCAATCCAATAATACCAAGTAAAGGCATAGCAAACTCAGCTATGACCAGTGTCATTGAGACAGTCCGGAATTTATTATAACCGGGAACATAATCGATGAAAAAATTGGAGAAAAAATAAAAATGTTTTCCCAACGCGAGTAAAATTGAAAGGATAGT
>JAUWPX010000293.1 GCA_030611395.1 Bacteroidota bacterium
ATATTTTTTCATCAATTTTTTTATAGCTACATAGATGGAAGCATATTTTTCGACTTTTGTTTCAGTATTATCCATCATATTAAAAGATAACAGCCATTTCTCAGCAATTTCTTTGGCGCTCTTTTTATCAGCATTTTCAACTTCATTTGCATATTCATGGAAAGGAATACGGGTAATTGTACAACCAAATTTTTCGTAAAGGCGAATTGGATCTGTATCGGCATTTACACTATTTGACGGAATATCACCGATGTATAAAATATTTAAAGAACGAATAAACTTAATACCTCTGACTGCTTGCAGTACATTTTTTATATCCTTAAAACCAATGGGTACAAAAGAGTAATAACCAAGTATTTTTGCCCAACCGGTTATATGTTTACCCCTCCAGGCATAACCCCAGTTATCCCAGGGCGGAAGAACAGGTTTCCGTGTGGAGAATAATTCATACATAACACTGCTCATTGGCAAGATATTCGGGTCTCCCGGATCAACAATAAAAGCATCAACATCTCTGAGGTCATGCTTTTTCAGGTCATGTGCATTTTTAACATATATTGCAGGCTTTACTTCAACAAAATCAAATACATTTGATATGTTACTTAAAGAAACATCTATATCAGGGATTTCATGTTCCCTTTTAGCATGACGGGGCTTGGTTGGTCCATGCATCCATGCTTCTGCTGCCATTACAGGAACACCCTCTTCCGGATAATCCAGGGCAGGAATAATTTGCTGAATTTTAATAGTCATAATAAAATATTTTAGAATAATAATATGAAAGAAATAAAGTAAGATAGTATTCCAGTTCCTTACTTATAATGATTTTGCTATAAATATATTTATATTTAATAATTATATGCAAAATAATATACTTTTATATTCGTTTTTTTCTATTCTTATTTTGTGTTATTGGATAAAGGAATAATTTTTATTTGAAATCGGGAATATTAATTCGTATAGATATGGGAGATAACAGGCTATATAAAAAGTTAGAAAAATTAAAATCAATATACAGAAAGAACCTTTCACAATCAGTTATCCCGTTTTGGCTTAACAATTCTCCGGATTGGGAAAACGGTGGAACTTTTTCGTGCCTTGATAAGGACGGGACTGTTTATGATACGAAAAAATATGTATGGTTAGTGGGACGCTCGGTATGGATGTTTTCACGATTATATAATGAATTTGAAAAAAACTCAAAGTACCTGGATATAGCAACACTGGGAGTGACCTATCTTCAAAAATATGGTAAAGATAAATTTGGACGATATTATTTTTCCCTGACCAATGATGGTAAGCCATGGTTTTACCAGAGAAAACCATATAGTGCGGTTTTTACTATGCTGGCATATCTTGAATATTATAAGGCATCAGGTAAGGAAGAGTATAAAGAAAAGGCAGTTCAACTGTTTTGGAAGATAAATGACTGGATTGAAGATTCGACGAAATTAGGCAGACCGGTAATGGAAGGAGTGCCTCCAATGAGCAATCTCGCTAATGTGATGGTATTGGCAAGTATGGTTGTTGAATTAGCTAAAATTGACAATGATCCAAAATATTTTGAAATTATGAGAATTGCTTTGGAAGGATGTAAGATGCATTATTTTACTGAATTGAAAATAATGTTGGAGAATGTTCCTTTTGATTCGGAAACGGATATAAAACAATGGCCCGAGGGACGGGTTTTTAATCCGGGACATTCTATCGAGGTAGCCTGGTTTATTATGCATTTGATAAAACATATCCCCGATGATCAGATGCAGAAGCTGGCTCTTGATGTTTTGGAAGGTAGCTTAAATTTTGGTTGGGATAAAAAGCATGGAGGCTTGTATTATTTTATGGATATCGAAGGAAAACCGACACTTCAACTTGAGTCGGGCATGAAATTATGGTGGCCTCATACCGAAGCAATTTATGCTTTAATTCTTGCTTTTCGGTTAACCGGAGATAATAAATGGATTGATTGGCTCGAAAAGGTACATAAATATACTTTTGATCATTTTGTTGATCAACTAAATGGCGGATGGTTTGGTTATTGTGACCGGTATGGTAACCTGACGCATACTTGTAAAGGTGGAAATTATAAGGGCTTTTTTCATGTTCCCAGGGCTTTGCTTTTTAGTATTCAGGAGATTGATAAATGCCTGAATGAAGAAGTGCCTTCTATGTTGTAATCCAAATTTTTTCAATAAAAGTTATTATTAACTTTCTGTATTTCAATTTTATTTATATTTGCTAAGCAAAGAAATAGACAATATTCTGTCAGCCCACTATTTATTAGTGGGTTTTTCTTTTTGATAAATATTACAAAAAAGATCAATTATACAAATTTTGATTGAGGTCTTTTGTTTTTTGTAAAATTTGCTAATTGTTCTCCTTTATTTATACCTGTATTTGAGTAAACATTAAACCATCTCCAAGCGGCCCATTTTTTGTCTAAGAACTGAGTGAACTTTATTAAGTCTGTAACTCTGTACTTTAGACAATGAGCTGTGCCATCAGGGTTATTTTTAACCTTTACTATTACTGCATATTTATTAGGCATAAATATTTCTTTGCACTATTCATCAAAAAATTATGTAACTATAAAACAACCTTCTATTAACGGATACCTATTGGTACCGCATCTCCCTTTTTTAATTTTAATAGGTAAAAAGCCGAAGACTAAAAAAGACGAACTTCTGAAAAACAGAGTCGCAAGGCACTTGTATCGGTCTTTTGTTGAATATGGTGTTTTATAGTAAAACCTTTATTTAACAATTGCTTGCACATAAGCTTTTTTGTTTTTTAATACATATAATATCCTGTTTACAAGTTTTTTTGCAATTCTTATTATTGCTTTTTGTGGTTCCATTCTCTTAATTAACTTTTGGTATGCCAGTATTAAAGCCGGATCATTTCTTATAGCAATCCAGGAACTTTCAACTAACGCTTTTCGCAGTATTTTATTCTTGCGTACCGTAATATCCCCTGTTTTTTCATTTTCCCCTGTTGAATTTGTCATTGGAACCAAACCAATAAAAGAGCAAAG
>JAUWPX010000157.1 GCA_030611395.1 Bacteroidota bacterium
TCACACAGACCGGTATGTTCATCATCCCCAACAACCTCATACTTCTCACATAGTTCATCCGATGAACCGGATACTATAAAACTGTTTTCAGCCCAGTCAAGCAATGTAATATCATTATAATCATTACCTACTGCCATAATATTAGACAGAGGAATATTAATTTTATTTGCAAGGAACAAAGAACCTGATCCTTTTGATATCCCCATGGGGAAAATCTCGGTCCATATAGACTCGCCATCTAAAGGAGAAGTGGTCCTTTCAACATGATGCCCTGGAAACATTTGCTTTATCTTTTCATGAACGCCGGAATTATTCTTAGATATAATCAGAAACTGGCATGCTTCACCAAATTCTGCTTCGGGATTCTCCAAAGGTTTTGCATACTGAGAATAAAGCTCATTCCTGTAATAAAAATCAGGGGTTGTATTATCAATATCCGCATATAAATATATATGGTTGTCCGGTATAGGTTCATGTAAAGCAAAAGAAAGTTTTTCTGACCATAATTTCTTTGCAATCGTTTGTGTTTCATATGATTGAAGATTCCTGCTATATATCAGCTCTTTATTTTTCCAGTCTAAAATACCGGCTCCGCTTGAAAAGATCAGGTAATCAATTGGAAAATCATTACCAAGAGCCCTTTTAAAAGAAAAAACCGATCTGCCTGTTGCAATAACTCTGCATACTTTCTCTTTCTCCAGCATATTTATTACTTCAATATCCCGCTTATCTATCTTCCCTTTACGCGGAAGAATTGTACCATCCAGATCCATAATAACCATCGCTTTGTAATCCATCATTCTCAATCTTCTTTAATCAGTTTAAACTATTATGAATCAAATAATTCAGGTGGGAGTATATCTTTATTTTTCTTAAGAAATATTGAAACTTCCTTAACCTGTTCCGGCGTTCCAACATCAAACCAAAATCCACTATCGTGCTCAACTGTAAGTATATCATGATCAGAGGCAAGTCTCAGGTAAACATCAATTATATTGCAATATCCATCTTCAGTTATAAGTCCCGGAAGTTGTGTGCTGATAATATGAATACCTGAAAAAGCCACTGAAGTTAATTCTTCCGGTTTTTCCCTTGAAATAATTCGTTCCCCTGTCTTCACATTACACCAACCACACAGAATATTTTGATCATCAACCAGTAAATACCGCGATGTATCCCTTCTCCTGACTGCAAGAGTTGCCAGTGCACCTGAGATTTTATGCTGCTTGTATAGTTTACCAAGATCAAGGTCGGTGATCACATCAACATTATATGCAAGAAAAGCCTCCTCTCCACTGAAATAGCCGGATGCTTTCTTTATTCCGCCACCGGTTCCCAGAAGTTTAAAACTCTCATCAGATACTGTAATCCTCAGATCATCATATCTCAGATTTTTAATAAATGTCTTAATCTGCTCTGAATGATGATGAACATTTATAATTATGTCCTTAAAACCAAAATATTTCAACTTCCTAATAGCAATCTCAAGCAAAGAAACACCATTAACCTCAACAAGAGCTTTAGGCTTTTCATTAGTGATATCCTTTAATCGGGTTCCCAGCCCCGCCGCAAAAATGATAGCTTTCATGTTCTGGTTACTGGTTACTGGTTTCGAGTAAAAACTCCTGTTCCCTATGCCTGAGCATAACACGTATGTTGTATTTCTCTTTCAGATACTGCATTAATTTCTCAGCTGCATATACCGAGCGATGCCTGCCTCCTGTGCATCCAAAACTTATCATAAGATGTGTAAATCCCCTCTCCAGGTAATTTTCAACCGACCGGTCAACCAGTTTAAAGGAATCCTGCAGAAACCTGGTCATGCTCTTTTCAGCATCAAGAAACTCCTTTACCTTCTTATCTTTTCCTGTAAGTTCACGAAATTCCATATATCGTCCGGGATTTTCAACTGCCCTGCAATCAAATACAAAACCTCCGCCATGTCCTGATTCATCAACAGGAATACCTCTTTTGAATGAAAAGCTATTTACCCTTACAGTAAGTTGTTTGCCGGTATCAGCTATTTTCCTGAGTTTTCCCGATTTGGTCAATCTTTGGAAAGCATCTGTAAGAGCAGGCAACTTAACCGGTAGTTCAACATTATTTAATAGATATTCAAGATTATTTATGGCAAATGGAATACTTTGAAGAAAGTGTTCTTTTCGCTCGTAAAATCCCCGGAAACCATATGCTCCCAATGCCTGCATAATACGGATATAAACATAACCCCAATAATAAGAGGTGAATTTATCAACATCAAATTCAATTTCTTTCTGAAGCTCCTCTATATAGTGTAATAATAATTGCTTTCTCGTATCTGCCGGTATATCGACTTTAGCATCATATAATAAAGATGCCAGATCATATTGTAAAGCACCTTTCCTGCCACCCTGGTAATCAATAAAAAATGGTTCGTTATCAATAAGCATCACATTTCGTGATTGAAAATCCCGGTAAAGGAAATAGTTGCGATCTGCTTCCAGAAGAAAATTTGCAAATGTTTCAAAGTCGTCTTCAAGCAATTGTTCATTAAAAGGTATTTTGGCCAGTTTCAGGAAATAATACTTAAAATAATGCATATCCCATTTCATGGATTGTAAGTCAAAACCATCTCTTGGGTAACATTTTGTAAAATCCAACCCTTTTCCACCCTTAATCTGAAATTTTACAAGCCAGGACAGAACATTTTTATAAGTAACCATCAGCTTATCAGGAAAATCATTATTTATTCTTTGCTCCAGAAGAAATGAGTAGAGCGTTGTATCACCCAGATCCTGAAGCAGATACATGCCCTCTTCTTCTTTCACTGCATATATTTCCGGAACAGGAAGATTTTCGGAATCAAAATGTCCGGAGAAACTAACGAACGCCTCATTTTCTTTCTTATCCGGGTTATAAGCTGCAATAGCTTTTTTGTTAACGCCCACAATCCTGTAATATTCCCTGTCAGAGCCAGACCTTGGCAATGCTATAATACGCTGAGCAGTTTCGCCCGACCACTTTTCAAACAGGTCAACCAGCTTCTTTTCTTTTTGTTTGCTTACCACAATCTCAAATATTTATTTTGTAATCAAAGATTGCAAGAATAAAGGGAAAAAAGAAACCTTTTTCCTATTTTTGTTATCTATGTATTAATTGAATTAGAAGACAATTTCATTATGAATATTACAAAATCATCATCTGACCACAACCTTGAGGAAATGACTATCAAAGAGTTGCTGGTTGGCATTAACCAGGAAGATCAGATTGTGATCTCTGCTGTTAATAAAGTAATTCCAAAAATTGAAATCCTTGTAAAAAAGGTTGTTGACCGGCTCAGGGACGGAGGCCGGTTATTCTATATCGGTGCCGGAACAAGCGGACGCCTTGGTATTCTTGATGCTTCGGAAATACCACCCACGTTTGGTGTACCATATGATGTAGTAATTGGAATGATAGCCGGTGGAGATGCTGCAATCAGGAAAGCGGTTGAATCAGCAGAAGATGATTATGATCAGGCATGGAAAGATCTTATAAAATATGGGATTAACGATAAGGATACTGTCGTAGGAATAGTTGCTTCCGGGCGGACACCATATGTAATTGGCGGAGTGAAGGATGCAAGACAAAACGGGTTGCTTACCGCCTGTATTACATGTAACCCTGATTCAAGACTGGAAAAAGAGGCTGAGATACCAATTGTAGCAGTCGTAGGACCTGAATTTGTCACAGGTAGTACACGCATGAAATCCGGTACAGCCCAAAAATTGATACTTAATATGATCACAACCACAACCATGATAAAAATGGGACATATCCGGGGGAATAAAATGGTGGATATGCAGTTAACAAATAAAAAACTAGTTGATCGTGGTACAAAAATGATAATGGAAGAACTAAATATCAACAAAAGAAAAGCTAAAAATCTCCTCCTGAAACATGGCTCAGTCAGGAAAGCTCTACTAATGTTTGGCCAGGAAAAAAAATAAAACCCTTTAAAATCCATCAAAATATGAAAAGGATTCTCCACTGTATCTGGTTCCTCCTGGTATTTTCAACAAACCCGTTACTTGCACAAAAACATCTTTCACCAATACCACAGCCTTCCAATACAATTGAATCCTGGTCTGATTCAATCCTTCATACTCTGTCATTTGATGAAAAAATTGCACAGTCAATAATGGTTTATGCTTACTCTGATAAAACGATTGAACACGAAGTAGAATTAATTGATCTGATAAGAAAACAGAAAATCGGAGGTTTGTTATTCATCCCCGGGAATCCTGAAAAGCAGGCTGAACTAACAAATTATTACCAGTCACAATCTTCCCTGCCCCTGCTAATTGCAACCGATGCTAAAAACGGACCAGGTTTACGACTTGATAATGTAATAGAATTCCCTTCTCAGATGAGCCTTGGAGCTATTCAGGATGATTCACTAATCTATCAATTGGAAATTGAGATTGCAAAACAAAACAAAAGAATGGGGATACATATGAACCTGATACAGGTTGCTGATACTAATTATGACCTGTTACTATTCCCCGAAGATGTCCCAACCACTATTGAGGAAATTAAAAAAGCGGTCGCAAATAATTTGATAACCAGGGAGGAAATTGACAATAAATGCAGAAAGATGCTCGAACACAAGGCATGGGCGGGACTTAATAAATATGTGCCCATCAGGATGGAGAATATCGTGAATGACCTGAACTCACTATCAGCCAGAGTACTGAACTATAAGCTGATTGAAAATTCGATCACGTTGCTTAAAAATAAAGACC
>JAUWPX010000359.1 GCA_030611395.1 Bacteroidota bacterium
TAAAGACAATTTTATTGGTTATAAAAAAGAGTTTTACGACGAAGATGAGGATCTTTTAAAAATATTATCCATTAAGAAATACGAAGAGATTTCCGGTCTTTTAATAGTCACTAATTCGGAAATGAAAAACATTCAGAAAAACCACAAAACAACCATGGTATTAAGCAATGTGCAAATAAACACAAGTATTTCTGAGGCCAAATTCACCGAAAGAATTATGATGAGAGGGTTATAAATTAAGTTTCTAACTCTTTAAATAATAGATAAAATGAAAACAAAAGGACTAATACTGATATTGCTTATTATAGCAGGTCGATTTACAATAGCTCAAAATCCTGACATTTCAGGATTTGTAAGGAACTATACAGGTGCTTTATACGATAATGGAGATTTCTCTATTCTGCAAAACACATTTAATCTTGACGTTACCAAATCAGGAGATAAGATTGCGTTTAAAGCAAATCCAATGCTTTATCATTATAATACTGATAGTTTAGATTTACGATTAAGAGAACTTTATCTGGATTTATATTTTAACAATTTCGATTTACGGATAGGCAAACAGCAAATTGTATGGGGCAAAGCCGATGGAGTTTTTATTACCGATGTGGTTTCTCCCCTGAATTTATCAGAATTTCTTTTACCCGATTTCGATGAAATACGTATAGGTGTAAATGCAGTAAAATTTGATTATTATATAGGCAACAATACTTTTGAGGTAATTTGGTTGCCAAATTTTACGCCAACCGAAAAACCCGGAATAAGTTCCATTTGGTACACACAGCCCGAATTTCTGATAACCCCTGCTTTTGACTGGTCAAGAGCGGAAGTAAAACCAAGCCTTGAAAACAGCGAAATATTTGTAAAATATTCAGCACTGACTTCCAAAATTGATTTCGAACTAATGGGCGGATATACATGGGACGATTATCCTGCAATGCATATTGATAAACAAGTGGATATGTCATCGGGTAGCCCTGTTTTAACCGGTCTGAATATCACACCCGAACACCACAGGCTGTATTTGGGCGGTGGTTCATTTAGCACAGAAATTAAAGGAATAGTGTTACGTGGTGAAGCTGCATATTACAGCGGCAAATATTTTCAGACCGAAGACCCGTTTGCTATAGGTGCTTTGGTGCAAAAAGACTATTTACATTACCTTATTGGATTGGATTACAGTATAGGTAATATAAAATTCAGTACACAATTTATTCAAGAGGCAATTTTAGATTATGATGAAAACATGCAAAACGAAGAAATAGAAAACACTATGACATTTTTAGCACGATATGATTTATTACGAGAAACCTTACACCTTGAACTGTTTTCATACATTGGATTAACCAATGGAGATGCACTGATCAGACCAAAAATCACTTATGATTTTGACGATAGTTTTTCCATATTACTTGGTTCAAATATTTTTATAGGTGATAATGAAGGTCGCTTTGGTCAGTATAAAGATAACTCGATGGGATATGTGAAATTAAAATATAGTTTTTAATACAGTAATCAGGTCGAAAAATATCAATAAGCCCGCTTGTTTTTACCTTCAATAAAATTAATAAAAGATTGATTTACAACTTTATTCCCTCCCGGTGTGGGATAGTTGCCTGTAAAATACCAGTCACCGGTATGTTCAGGTATAGCTTTATGCAAGTTCTCAATGCTTTGATATACTATCTCCAGTTCGGCATTAATTCCATTTGTTTTAAGCATTCTGGCAATTTGCCCTGAAATCTGTTCCGGTGTAAAAGGCTCATATATCTCCCTTACATGGTTAATCACTTTATCTTTTGGTATATCTTCCTGTTCTTTGCACATATTATACACCTTGTCTAAAACATTTTGTTTCCCGGTATCTTTTAATAATTGAATAGCCGCTCTGAAAGCAATAAAATCGCTCAATTTTGCCATATCTATTCCATAACAATCAGGATAACGTATCTGTGGTGATGATGATACTATCACGATTTTCAGCGGGTTTAGTCTGTCAAGAATCCGGATAATACTATACTTGAGTGTAGTTCCCCGGACAATTGAATCGTCAATTATTACCAGCTTATCTTTTCCTTCCCTGATAGTTCCGTAGGTGATATCATAAACATGCCCAACAAGGTCGTCTCTGCCACTATCTCCGGCAATAAAAGTCCTGAGTTTCACATCTTTGACAGCAATTTTTTCCACCCTTGGCTTTATAGCAATTATATCCTCCAGATTTTCGGCAGTAAGATTATCCTTAAG
>JAUWPX010000401.1 GCA_030611395.1 Bacteroidota bacterium
CTGCTTAAAAAATCATATGGTAAATGAGCCCAATCAGCTGTCATCCCATCTGTTGAAGTTACTGCTCTTAATACGACCGTGTTTTCATATGTTCTCTCATCACCCATAACCCCAACCGACTGAACTGGAAGAAGAATAACAGCCGCTTGCCATACTTTATCGTATAAATTATCTTTCTTAAGTGCCTGAATATAAATATCATCTGCTTCCTGTAACATTTTGATTTTTTCTTTTGTAATATCTCCCAGTATCCTAATGGCTAATCCGGGTCCCGGAAAGGGATGTCTTTTTAAAATCGACTGACTCATATTTAGTGCCTTTCCTACTCTTCTCACCTCATCTTTAAATAAAAACATCAGGGGTTCCACTACTTTTAAATTCATTATTTCTGGTAATCCACCAACATTATGATGTGATTTAATAGTTACTGATGGTCCATTAACCGATACCGATTCAATAACATCCGGATAAATTGTTCCCTGTGCCAGCCATTTCACATCCTTAACTTTAGCTGCTTCTTCTTCGAAAACCTCGATAAATATTTTTCCTATTATTTTCCGTTTTTGTTCGGGATCAAATACTCCTGATAGCTTTGTAATAAACCTGTCCGAGGCATCAATCCCTAACACATTCAATCCCATATTTTTATATAATTCCAGAACCTGGTTATATTCATTTTTCCTCAACATTCCATTGTCTACAAAAACACAAGTAAGTTTATCACCAATAGCTCTGTTCAAGAGGATAGCGACAACTGAAGAATCCACTCCTCCTGAAATTCCAAGAACTACTTTATCTTTTCCAAGTTTCATTTTTAAATTTGCAACAGTTGTTTCAACAAAAGAGTCAGGTGTCCAATCCTGCCGGCATCCGCAAATATTCAAAACAAAGTTTTTCAAAATCTTTTTTCCCTCAGTAGTATGATATACTTCCGGATGAAACTGAATTCCGTAGGAAGTCTCATTTTTGACTTTAAATGCCCCCACTTTTACATCTTCTGTACTACCTATCACCTCATAATCCACGGGTAACCTGGTTATTGTATCCCCATGCGACATCCACACCTGGGTATCTGGTGTAACACCACTAAAAAGATCACTGTTTTGTTTTACAAATTTCAGCCTGGCTCTTCCGTATTCTCTGGTTTCAGAAGCCAAAACTTCACCCCCAAAGTGATGTACAAGATATTGCGCTCCATAGCAAACCCCAAGTAAAGGTCTCTTGCCTTTTATCCCGGAAAGGTCCGGTTCCGGAGCATATTTATCCCGTACAGATGAAGGACTGCCAGATAAGATAACCCCTCTCACCGAATCATCTATTTCAGGATTCCTGTTGAAGGGCTGAATTTCGCAATAGACATTTAATTCTCTGATACGCCTGGCAATCAGTTGTGTATATTGTGACCCGAAATCGAGAATGATTATTTTTTCCTGCACTTCTATAAAATTATCAACCTGGTTAATAAAATTTCATCAAAGATAAGACTTTATTATGGTATTTTATTGAATTGTGAATAGTGAATCATGAATTGTGAGGCAGTGATGCAATGAAACTTTTGCCTTTTTAATTTGTAATTTGTAATTGAGACTACCTACACAGTAAATGTTTTCCCATCTTCAGCAATAAATGTGTTGTTAAACACTTTTCGTGCCTCAACAAGCAAAGGTGTAAGATCTTTGTACCTTGCTGAAAAATGTCCTATCACCAGTTTTTTTGCAGATGCTTTACTAGCCAG
>JAUWPX010000179.1 GCA_030611395.1 Bacteroidota bacterium
GAAGTTCTTGACAGGCTAACTTTATACATGGCTCTTGGTACAATAATAGGGGCCCGCCTTGGTCATTGCCTGTTTTACGAACCTGGTTATTATCTCAGTAATCCTGTTGAAATACTCATGATATGGCATGGCGGACTTTCAAGTCACGGCGCTGGAATAGGTATTTTTATCGCTTTATATCTGTTTTCTAAAAAATCAAAGAAATCTTATTTGTGGATTCTTGACAGGGTGGCTATTATAGTGGCTCTTGCCGGTCTTTTTATCAGAACAGGAAATCTGATGAATTCCGAAATATACGGTGTTGAAACCAACCTCCCCTGGGGGTTTGTTTTCCTAAGGAACGGAGAAACGGTACCAAAACACCCAACACAGATATATGAGGCACTTGCTTACCTTTTAGTCTTTGTTCTCCTTTACTTCATATATAAAAGAAACCAGGGGATATTTAAATCCGGATTATTATTCAGTTTGTTCATGATATTTGTTTTTGCTTTCAGGTTTTTTGTTGAATTTATAAAAACCGACCAGGTGGTCTTTGAGTCGGGCATGATGTTAAATATGGGTCAGTGGCTTAGTATTCCTTTTGTTCTGTTTGGTATTATTCTGCTATACAAAACCACCACAAAATAAAAAACCTCAAATTACAGAAGATTTATTAACTTAGATATTTTCTAACCTGTTTTTTATGGGTGGTTACAATAAAACAATAACCCGTACTTTCCATATCAAAAATATGGTATGTAATTGTTGTATTATTCTGCTAAAAGAAAAATTAGGACAGGCAGGTATCGTGGTAGATAATATTCAACTTGGAACGGTTACTGTTACCGGTTCTCCCACGTTAATCACAGATAAATTTATTGATGACTTTCTCGGAAAGTATGGTTTTGAACGAATCAAAGACCGGGAATTCCAACTTATTGAACAAATAAAGATAGCCATAATCGAGCTAATTCATCACCTAAACAATGTTGATTCCATTGTAAGGAAATCAGACTACCTGGTAGAAAAACTGGGTTTGAGCTATTCATATCTTTCCAGGATTTTTTCTTCACACGAACCCATCACCCTGGAAAAATATATTATCCTCCAAAAAATGGAACGAATTAAAGAACTTATCGATCATAATGAGTACACCCTCAGTGAAATTGCCTTTATGATGGACTATAGCAGCGTACAGTATCTTTCCAGCCAATTTCGAAAAGAAACCGGGTTATCAGTAACTAATTATAAAAAAAACACTTCTGTTCTTAAAAACCCCATTGATAAACTATATTAATAAATCAGTGACTAAAGTGAACTATGCTTCGACTGCGCTCAAATTCCATGCATTTTAGGCACTGAATAGTTACATTTAAGTTAGATTATCCAGGTTTAGCACAGATTTTGTAACATTTTAATGAAATTCTGTAACATCTAACTAAATAATACCGTTTATTTTTGTGCCCGTGATTAATCTCAAAAACATAAATTATACACTGATGAAATTGAAAAATAATATCGCTGTAAGTGAATCGGGTTTTGTATTTGATCCCAATTCAGGTGATTCATTTTCCATGAATCCTGTTGGTGCTGAAATATTAAATCTTTTAAAACAAGAAAAAGATTTTGATAATATACATGATACCATGACAAAAAAATATGATGTGCCCCCGGGTGAATTTGATAAATATTTTCTCGATTTTATTCAAACCCTGAAGCAATTTAACCTTATGGAAAACGATGACTAATATTTTTATACTATGAATAAGCCCAAAGTAACACTTGCCGTCACGGGACTGAATAATACTGATAATCCCGGTCCCGGGGTCCCTGTTATTCGTTCTGTTCGTGAATCCGAAGCTTTTGATCTAACTGTTATTGGACTGGCATACGAAACTCTTGAGCCTGGTATTTATATGCACAATATTGTTGACAAAGTTTACCAGGTACCATATCCCTCGGAAGGCTCCGGCGATCTGATAAAACGTCTTGAATATATTCAGGAACGTGAAAAAATTGATGTCCTGATCCCAAATTTCGATGCCGAGCTTTATACTTTTATGAAGTCTTCAGCCCGTCTGGCTGAGATGGGAATTAAAACTTTCCTGCCAACTATTGAGCAGTTTGAAGAACGGCATAAATCAGAGTTGCCGGCTTTTGGTAAAAAACATGGGGTTAACGTTCCAAAAAGCAAGTCTATACTGAAACATTCTGATATTGAGAAAATTCGTGATGATTTTGAATACCCTGTTATGGTAAAAGGCAAATTTTATGATGCTTACCTCGCTTATAACAAGGAACAGGTGCGTATGTACTATAACAAAATAAGTGCAAAATGGGGACTCCCGGTAATCATTCAGGAATTTATCAAGGGAACAGAGGTTAATGTGGTTGCTCTTGGAGATGGCAAGGGCAATACAATAGGTGCTGTTCCTATGCGGAAACAATATATCACCGATAAAGGAAAAGCCTGGGGTGGCATAACTCTGGATAATAAAGAAATGTTAGACCTTACTCATAAAATTATCAGCTCTACAAACTGGAGGGGCGGAATGGAGCTTGAGCTTATTAAGACCAACAAAAACGAATTATATATTATTGAAATTAATCCGCGAATTCCTGCATGGGTATATCTTGCTGTCGGAGCGGGCCAGAATCTTCCTGAGGCAATGGTTAGGTTAGCCCTTGGAGAAACGGTTAAGCCCTTTGATAAATACCAAATTGGCAGAATGTTTGTAAGATATTCTTACGATCTGTTGATAGACCTGAAAGATTTTGAAAAACTATCCACAACAGGTAAACTATAATCCGGGTTTTATGAAAACAATAATTTAAATTTTAAAACAATGGAAAAACAACCATTTGAACGACCCATTATTAAAAAATTACAATCAGGTATGCCAAGTAAGTTTGGTATGAAAATGAATTTCGATCCTATCACCGAAATTGATGGACTTAATGTAAAAGACCTGATTGGGGAATATGGATCCCCGCTATATATATTATCTGAAAAAACAATCCGGAAAACTTTAAGCACTGCCAAAAGGGCTTTTACTACCCGCTATCCAAAAGTCCAGTTTTCCTGGTCATATAAAACCAATTATCTCGATGCTGTTTGCAGTGTTTATCATCAGGAAGGCAGCTGGGCTGAAGTGGTATCCGGTTTTGAATATGATAAAGCTCTTTCAAACGGGGTTGACGGTAAGTTTATTATTTTTAACGGACCGGATAAATCGGCTGAAGATCTCGAAAAAGCCATCCAAAACAACTCCCTGATCCATATTGATCATTTTGATGAAATGTACATGTTAAATGAATTGAGTGATAAACTGAACAAAAAGCCCAAGGTTGCCATTCGCGTAAATATGGACACCGGGATTTATCCAAAATGGGACCGGTTTGGTTTTAATTACGAAAACGGCGAAGCATGGGATGCCATTAACAGGATCATGATTGGCAAGAAACTTGATCTGGTTGGACTGCATACTCACATTGGCACATTTATCCTCGCGGCTAGTCCATATAAAATCGCTGCCGGTAAATTAGCCGATCTGGCTGTAAATATTGAAAATAAATACAATCACAACATTAAGTACATAGATATGGGTGGTGGGTTCGCTTCAAGAAACACCCTTAAGGGAGCATACCTGCCGGGAACAGATACAGTGCCGGATTTTGACGACTATGCCGAAGCAATTACTTCCGCACTTGTTAATTCTCATATCAAGCCCGATAAGCTTCCACTTCTTATCCTTGAAACAGGTCGTGCCCTGATTGATGACGCGGGTTATCTTCTGGGAACGGTACTGGCAAATAAGCGACTGGCCGACGGCAGACGTTCAACCATTATGGATATTGGTGTCAACTTATTATTTACCTCTTTCTGGTATGAGCACATTATTGTCCCGGCACAACCATTTTCACACCATACGGAAGAAACTGCTATTTATGGTCCACTGTGTATGAATATTGATGTTCTTCGTGAAAACATTGATTTTCCGTTATTAAAAAAGAACGATCATGTGGTTATTAAACGAATTGGAGCATATAATATGACCCAATGGTTACAATTCATTACATTACGGCCACGAATAGTTATGATTGACGAGAAAGGGAAATCACATCTTATCAGGAAAAATGAAACACTGGAGGTTTTCAAAGCATTTGAAAAAACGCCCGGGCATCTCTCAAATTTTAAACTATAACCTTACATTAAACATA
>JAUWPX010000065.1 GCA_030611395.1 Bacteroidota bacterium
TGAAAAATACTTTCGGAATATGCGCACAGAACTTGGTATTCCATATGAAGGTAAAAGTGAGGAAATAATTAATTTAAGTTTTTATTTCGGTCCTAATCATTTCCAGACTTTAAAAAAGTACGGACTGGAATTAAAAGAACTGGTTTTCCTTGGAAAAAGTATTATCCGGATCATTAATCAGTATGTGCTTATTACCATTTTTAACTGGCTGGATAATTATATTGGGAATTATGGTATTATTATTCTTATTCTTACCATAATTATCAAGATGGGTCTTTTCCCTTTTACTTTCAAATCTTATATGTCGCAGGCTAAAATGAGGGTGCTTAAACCCCAGGTTGATGAGATTAATGCAAAGTTTCCAAAGAAAGAAGATGCTATGAAAAAGCAGCAGGCTACGATGGCTCTCTATAAAAAAGCAGGTGCCAGTCCAATGGGGGGGTGTCTGCCTATGATGCTTCAGATGCCTGTCCTTTTTGCTATGTTCCGCTTTTTCCCGTCTTCAATTGAATTGCGGCAGGAGGGGTTCCTATGGGCACATGACCTTTCAACATACGATTCAATTCTTAACCTTCCTTTTGAAATACCAATGTATGGTGATCATGTAAGTCTTTTTACCCTGTTAATGACTGTTTCTACTATCGTAACAATGAAAATCAACAGTCCCGCTACAGGATCAACACAAATGCCCGGCATGAAAGGAATGATGTATATAATGCCTGTTATGTTTATGGTTTTCCTGAATAATTTCTCTGCCGGATTGACTTATTATTATTTCCTGGCTAACATGATAACTTTCGGGCAGAATTTGATTACAAAACGATTTGTAGATGAAGAAGCAATATTAAAAAAGCTGGCTGAGAATAAGAAGAAACCTGTTCAAAAATCAAAATGGCAGAAAAGGCTTGAAGAAGCATCTAAATCAAGGGGTAAGGGGAAAAGATAAAAATTACAAATTACAAATTACAAATTGAAAAGCCATTTGAAAAATCGCAAATGATGTTTGCAGAGAAGATCTTATGGATGAAATTGAAAGGCTGATATATAAGTAAACTAGAAACTTAATTTCTTTTCAATATCCTGTATTTGTAATCTGAATTGTTTATCAGTATCAATAAGGTTATTTACAGTTTTACAGGCATGTAAAACAGTTGCATGGTCTTTCCCTCCAATTTGGGTTCCAATAGTGGCAAGTGAAGATTTAGTAAGACTTTTCGAAAAGAACATTGCTACCTGGCGAGCTTGTACAATCTCTCTTTTCCTGGTTTTACTCTGTATCAGGTTAAGAGGAATATTATAATAGTCGCAAACAATCTTTTGTATGTAATTAATTGATATCTCACGTCGTGAATTCTTGATCAGTTTATCAATCATCTCTTTAGCCAGATTGATAGTGATTTCCTTCTTGTTCAGAGTTGATTGTGCAAGTAATGAAATAAGTGCTCCTTCTAATTCGCGAACATTATTTGTTATATGTGTAGCAACGTATTCCAGTATTTCGTCATCAAGTTCTATCCCGTCATTATAAGCTTTCTTCTTAAGTATTGCTATACGTGTATCAAAACAAGGTGACTGAAGATCGGCAGACAGTCCCCATTTGAATCTTGATAATAATCTTTGTTCCAGTCCCTGAAGCTCAACCGGTGGTTTGTCTGATGTTAGTATCAGTTGTTTCCCACTCTGGTGCAAATGATTAAAGATGTGGAAAAATGTGTCCTGTGTTTTTGTCTTACCGGCAAATTCATGAACATCATCCAGTATTAACAGATCGATCATCTGGTAGAAATGCAGGAAATCATTTTTATTATTGTTTCTTACAGATTCAACGAACTGCGTCTGGAATTTGTTGGCGTTGACATATAATACTATTTTCTCGGGGAATTTTTCTTTTACTAATATACCAATTGCCTGAGCAAGGTGGGTTTTTCCCAGTCCTGAATTCCCATATAATAACAGAGGATTAAAAGCAGTTCCTCCAGGCTTATTTGCAACTGCAAATCCGGCAGAACGAGCCAACCGGTTACATTCACCTTCAATAAAATTTTGAAATGAATTATCAGGATTTAACATGGGGTCTACATGAAGTTTCCTGATACCTGGTATGATAAATGGGTTTTTTATTGAATTACTATCAGACTCAAGTGGTAGTGAAAATGGGCGATTTCTTAAGTCTGTCTTATTTCTTGTAGGAATTTTAATTGTATAAGGCTTAGACTGGTCAAACTGAGAATTTTCTATTACCACATTATATTCCAGTTTTGCATCGGGACCCAGTTCTTTTCTGAGAGTTTTCCTCAGAATATCAATATACTGTTCTTCAAGGTATTCATAAAAAAACGGACTGGGTACCTGAATAGTAAGGATATTACTATCAATTCGAATAGGAACGATTGGTTCAAACCAGGTTCTGTAACTTATAGATGGAACGTTATCTTTAATTATTTTTAAGCAATTTTGCCAAACGTCCTGATGAGAATTATTCATGAATGGGCACAGAATTATATTTGATAAAATCTATTTCAGTTTTATACCTGATTTGGGAACACTAAATTTGTTAAAAAAATGGTAAAAAAAAAATTAAATTTTACTTGGTTTTTACATAATTTATATATCGTTATTATTATCAGGTGATTGTGTTGAAAAAAAAAATGAAAAAAGATTAATTGACTGAAAATGAGTATGTTAAATAATTGGACGCATAAGTTTTTGACATATAATTGTTTATTATGTATTAACTAAAGATTTTATTATTCTGTTAAGTAATTAATAGTAAATCTAATCAAAATTTTCATCTATTTCATCAAAAAATAAAACTTTACTTATTCTAAATAAGCAGAAAATCTTCCTGAAAAGTTCAAATTGAAAAATTTCAGGTTTTATTTATCAGCGGGTTTTGATTTTTTGTTATCAGGATTCTTTTCAACAACAACTGTTTTTCCTCTATCAAAAAGAGAAAAATGTACGTATCTTTTTGGATTCATTTGCATGTCCTTAAGGAGAAGATTTAGGCTTTCAATTGTTTCAGTAAACTGGTAATATAATGAGTCATTGTTTATGATCATTCCTGCAGTTCCTGTGCCCTCATTTATTTTCAAAAGAATTGAATTAAGATTTGCCAGCGACCGGTCAAGGTTATTAATTGATGAACGGATATTTGATTGGATAATTGAATCGCTAACTGAGGCAAGATTTTCAAGTGTTCTTGTTAATTCTTCATTGTTTTTTGCAAGGTTTCGTGTAATTGATTCAATATTTGCCATAGTTCCTGCAAATGATCCGTCTTTTTTTGCAACCATAGTATCCAGAGCACCCAGCGTGTTATTAATATGTCTGACACTTTCACCCAGATCATTACTAAAGCTACTATTGAAGGTATTTTGAATAATTGAAAGCACGGAATCAATTGAAACCATTAAGTTTTCAGCTTTTTCTTTAAGTGGATAAAGTTGATCTCCTATTTGGTCCTGCAATGCGATTTCAATTTGACCATTAAGAGTGTCTCCCTTTATAAGAAAACTTTCTCCATCACCTGTTATTAACCTGATAGCTTTTGTGCCCAGCAGATCTGAGTTATAAATTTCTGCTGTTGTATTTAATGGTAAATCAACCTGCTCTTCAATAGATAATCTTACTTCCAGTTCACCTGTTTTTCCCGGGACGAATCCAATGCGGCTAACTGTTCCTATTTTATAGCCATTTAATGTTACAGGAGATGATTCTTCCAGTCCGTTTATTTCATCATAAAAAACATAATAATGAACAGATGAGCTCAAAATGTCACGCCCTTTCATAAAATTATAGGTCCAGATAAACATAGCCAGTATAACAAAAACTGCAAATCCAATCTTTACTTCGTGTGATATTTTCATTTTTAACAAATTAGAAATTTATTTAATAATACTTTCGTTCTATCGTTCTATCGTTCCATCGTTCAATCACTCCATACTTTTAAGTGCTTCCTGAACAGGAATAATTGTATCACTTCTTACTGCAATAAGGAAAGCACCCGGAAAGTCTTTTTGTAACGTTTTACTAAAAGCTATGGTTTCATCATATGTCCCCGAATCAAGAAGTGCATATTTGTAAGCCTTATTAATCTTAAATTCATAAACGTTCTCGTGTCCTTTAAAGAAATCTGAATCGAGTGAAATTTGTTTACGTGAAGAGGAGATCTGAACCATAAAACGTATTGTGTTTTGTTCCTGAGTAATTAAAAAATTGCTTTTATCCTCAATGTTCTTTTTATATTCTTTGAATGCCCTGTAAATGGCAGAGGCAATATGTTCCTGTCCTTGTTGTGAAATCAGGTACTTCTCTTCAGAAGGATTTGAAACAAATCCGGTTTCAATAAGAACACTGGGCATAGTTGTTTGAGCAAGAACAAGAAAACCAGCCTGACGAACACCCCTGTCATATCTATTTGCCCGTTCTCTAAACTGATCCTGAACAAAAGATGCAAACTCAAGACTCTGATCGAGATAAGTGTTTTGCATTAATGAAAAAATTATATAAGATTCAGGAGAATTAGGATCAAAACCTTCGTATTTGGTTGTATAATCTTCTTCAAGTGTAATAACCGCGTTTTCCTTCTGTGCTAAAGCAAGGTTCTCTTCGTTTTTATGAATACCCATTGCATATGTAGATGGACCGTTAATACGCGAATTGCTATACCAGTCGGCATGGATCGAAATAAAAAGATCTGCTTTGTTTTTATTTGCAATATCTGCCCTTTTATGAAGTTCGATAAACTTGTTGGTTTTTCTTGTATAAATAACCTTCACATCGGTAAAATTCTGTTCTATGTATTTACCGAGTTTTAATCCAATGCCCAGTACAATATCGGCTTCCCTGCATTTTCCACCTATGGTACCGGGATCTTTTCCTCCATGTCCGGGATCAATAACAACAGTCCACGTATTATTAATGCTATTATTTTGTCCAAAAGCACAATTCTGACAAAATAAAAATGCAACGATATAGAAAAATAGTAAAATAACTACTTGTTGCTTTAGAAAAATGGCATTATTTATGCGGTACCTCATTCACGGAAATTTGATTTTTTATTTAGCTTTGTCCCCAGCCTGTACGTAGCATTTAAAAACTACTTTTATACATAACCCCGATCACACAAAAATAGTATTAATAAATTGTTAAAAAAATACTTAATACCTGTATTCATTACTGCTATCTGGATTTATTCAGGATGTCTGTCTTTTGGTCAGAATAATCCTGTAACACCCGGCAATACTATGATGCAGCAGGATACAATTTTGGTTGATACTACCCGTACTGCTTCACAGTCAGGTTCAGGTAATGTTATAGAAGTCCCAATTAAATATAATTCAGAAGATTCTATTCGCTCTGAAGTAAAATCCCGGAAAGTTTATTTATATGGTCAGGCAGCTGTGAATTATGAAGATATTGTTTTGGAAGCTGATTATATTGAACTGGATACAAAAAACAGTGTTGTTATGGCAACCGGTTGGCCTGATAGTACCGGAACCATAACGGGCAGACCTCATTTTTAAGATGGAGCTGAAGAATTTGATGCAGATACAATTGAATATAATTTCAAAACAAAAAAAGGTATTATTAAAGGAATTGTTACTGAAGAACAGGGTGGATACCTGCATAGTACCCTAACAAAGAAACATGCTAATGGTGAAATACATATAAAATCGGGGAAATATACGACTTGTGATGCTGAACATCCTCATTTTTACATTGCTCTTACAAAAGCAAAAGTTATTCCTGATGATAAAATTGTATCCGGACCGGCTTACCTTGTTGTTGAAGATTTACCTTTACCATTTATTTTGCCGTTTGGATTCTTTCCTAACCAAAAAGGGCGTGCATCAGGTGTTCTTATTCCTGATTATGGAGAAGAAAAAAATCGTGGGTTTTTCTTCAGGAACGGAGGTTATTATTTTGCGTTGAGTGATTATGCCGATCTGGCGATACGTGGAGACATCTATACTAATGGTACATATGGATTGCGATTAAGTTCAAGATATAAAAAACGGTATAAGTTTACAGGTAACTTAAACGCCAGGTATTATAAAAGTGTGTCAGGAGAGAAAGGACTACCTAATTATAATTTATCAAGTGACTATTCCATTGCATGGTCGCATTCTCAGGATCCTAAGAACAATCCGGGCGCCAGTTTTTCAGGAAATGTCAACATGTCTTCCAGTAGCTTTGATCAGAAATATGCCCGTTCTTCGAATAGTTATCTGACAAATACAAAAACATCCAGTATCTCTTATTCCAGGAGATGGGAGGGGACTCCTTTTAATTTTTCAGCCAGTATGAACCATAGCCAGAACAGTAGAAATAAGACGGTTAGCCTGAACCTCCCGCGTGCAAATTTTAATATGAGCCGTATCTATCCGTTTAAACCGAAGAACCTGGTTGGGGAAACTAAATGGTATCAAAATATTGAATTAAGCTACCAGGCTAAGATTGATAACAGGATAAACACTACTGATGAAAAATTTCTGACTTCAGATATGTTTGATGAAATGAAGAATGGTTTCCAGCATTCAATTCCTTTGAGTACGATTTTTCGCCCGTTTAATAATTTTTCTATATCACCACAGGTTAGATATTCAGGAGTTTTATATTCCAGCAGAATCGAAAGAAGCTGGGAGGAAAATCAGGTAGTTACCGATACTATTAAAGAAATTAGTTATGCCCATGCATTTGTGCCTTCAATTTCTTTTGGACTTACTCCTAAGATATATGGTATGTTTACACCACGGAATCCTGATTCAAAAATTATTGCTATTCGTCATGTGATGAGTCCTGCAATATCTATGTCTCTGGTTCCGGATATGAGTGAAATTACTCCAAGTTATTATCGTGAATACCAAGCAGATACAATGGGCAGAATTCGTGAATATTCAATATACGAATCTGAAATATACAGCACACCTTCACTACCCGGTAGAAGCGGATCAATTTCTTTTTCTCTCAATAACAACATTGAAATGAAAGTCAGGAACCTGGAGGATACAACAAAAGATGCAAGCAAAGTTAAAATAATTGACAGGTTCAATTTCTCTACCAATTACAATATGTTTGCAGATTCACTTAATCTTGCTCCTGTTATTTTCCGTGGATCAACCAAACTTTTCAAAAAAGTCAGCCTGAGCTTTGGTGGTGCTTTTGATCCATATGCAATTAACGAAAATGGTACAAGGATCAATACTTTTGAGATTAAACAAACCGGTAAATTATTTCGCGTAACAAGGTTGAATATGTCTGTAAACGCTTCTTT
>JAUWPX010000344.1 GCA_030611395.1 Bacteroidota bacterium
TGAACATATCGATTTTTTTGATGGCCAATATAATATCGGATTGTATCCCGAAAAATCACGGGCTTTGAAGAACTATTTTTATATTCAGGATTTAAACGGCAGGTATTATATTGATGTACAGGAAGGGCAAAACAGGCATACTGATGCAGATTACCTTCACCTGTTTTTTTCTTTGCAAATGGACCATCCTCCGGACAAAGTTGGGGTATTTATATATGGAGAACTTACTAATTGGGAATGTAACAACCTGAGCAGGATGGTTTATAATATTGATTCAAGATCTTATGAATTAAGCCTCCTTCTAAAACAAGGATTTTATAATTATGAATTTGTTTGCTTACCTGAAGGGAAAACAATTCCGGACAACACCCTGATTGAGGGAAGCCACTATGAAACTGAGAATGATTATGTTATTTATATTTATTATACAGACCTGATGCTACGGTATGACAAGCTTATCGGGGTTGAAATAGTGAATACCTTGCACGAATAATGTTTATGGTTTATTCTGAAAAATATGATGTTTTAATCTAATCTGGATTATTGTCCGGTAAACGCACACCTACATAATCATGATAAAAATCCTGTTTAATAATCCGGGAATTCCTGTAATTTGCAGTGACTGTAAAAAACAATAAAAAATATAAACTATGTCACAAGAGATTTTTCAGGTACCGGTTGCCGTAAATGAACCGGTAAAAAGCTATGCTCCCGGAACACCGGAAAAAGCAGAATTGAAAAAAGCTTTGGACGAGCTTATGTCTAAAGAGGTTGAACTTCCTATGATCATTGATGGCAAAGAAGTTAAATCAGAAAAAAAGGTTGCTATCCATCCCCCACATAACCTCAAACACACTCTTGGCTATTATTACCAGGGTAATGAAGCTCATGTAAAAATGGCTATTGAAGCTGCGTTAAAAGCAAAAAAAGAGTGGGTTGAAATGGACTGGAAACACCGTGCTTCAATTTTTCTCAGAATTGCCAATCTTCTTGCCGGTCCTTACCGTGCAAAAATCAATGCAGCAACCATGCTTGCTCAATCAAAGAATGCTTTCCAGGCTGAGATTGATGCGGCATGTGAGTTGGTTGATTTTTTCAGGTTTAATGTTCAATACATGGCTGAAATCTACGGTCAGCAACCAAAATCCACCTCTGAGACATGGAACCGTCTGGAACAAAGACCTCTGGAGGGATTCATTTTTGCCCTGACACCTTTTAATTTCACATCCATTGCCGGCAACCTGCCAACAGCCCCGGCAATCATGGGAAATACTGTTATTTGGAAAGCCTCAAAAACACAAATATATTCGGCAGCTGTTTTAATGGAAATTTTTATAAAGGCAGGTTTGCCCGACGGGGTTATAAACCTGATATTTGTATCCGGTCCTGCAGCAGGAAAGGAGATTTTCACTCATCCTGATTTTACAGGTTTCCATTTTACCGGATCAACCGGTGTTTTTAATAATATCTGGAAGCAGGTCGGAGACAATATCGCAACCTACAAAACTTATCCGAGGATTGTTGGAGAAACAGGCGGGAAAGATTTTGTTATGGTTCACGAATCTGCTGATATTAAGGAAACTGCTACAGGTATTGTCCGTGGTTCATTCGAGTACCAGGGACAAAAATGTTCGGCTGTTTCAAGAACTTATATACACTCAAGTATCTGGCCCGAACTAAGGAAGGAGATTGAAGACCAGGTAAACAGTATAAAAATGGGGACGCCTCTTGATTTTACAAACTTTATGAACGCTGTAATTGATGAGGCTTCATATGACAATATAATGGAATATATAAGTCATGCACAGAATTCTGATGATGCTGAAGTTATTATGGGCGGTAAGGGAGATAAATCGGAAGGTTATTTTATTGAACCCACTGTTATTCTTGCAAAAGACCCCAAATATCTTACAATGCGGGAAGAGATATTTGGTCCGGTACTGACAATATATGTTTACGATGCTGCCAATCTTGATGAAACACTTGATCTGCTTGATGAGACTTCAGAATATGCCCTTACAGGCGGCGTTTTTGCAAAGGACAGATCGGTAATTGAGCATATTACCAAACGCCTGGTCAATGCTGCCGGGAATTTCTATATCAATGACAAGCCTACCGGTGCTGTAGTTGGGATGCAGCCATTCGGCGGAGCCAGAAAATCAGGCACCAATGACAAAGCAGGGTCTATGATCAATTTGCTTCGTTGGGTTTCACCCAGAACCATAAAAGAAAATTTCCGACCGGATATTGATTACAGGTATCCGTTTATGGAGGAAGAATAGATTTGTTAATAACTTAAAGTGGAAAGTTCATATTTTGGATTTTCCTCTTTTTTATTTTTAATAACTTTGGCTTGAAAACATGACAATTTATGAAATCATTTGTACAAACAATTATTAAAATATTAAGAAAGAAATACCTTCTGACGTCTGTTCTTTT
>JAUWPX010000004.1 GCA_030611395.1 Bacteroidota bacterium
ATAGAGGGATTAGAGGTGAATGTAATATACTATCTTTTTTACCTTAATTTGCCATTCTGCAGGTGATAATGTTTTATCAAACTTTTTGTATGATATTGGTTCCCCAAACCTGACAGTGATTTTCTTATTTTTTTGTTTAAACATTTCGTTAGCCAGGTAGAGCATTTCAATATTTGATTTTATTCCCAGAAAAACCCTGAGATTGGCAAGATTATAAAAGAAATTGGAATTACGGCCTGAGAAATGCACGGGGACAATATCCCGCTTATGTTTTACGGCTTTGGTAATAAAATGCTTTTTCCATTCAAGGTCTTCAATTTTCCCTTTCTTTTTTCTGGAACATAAACCTGCAGGGAAATAGAGGATTTGATCATCTGAAGCATATGATTTCTCAATTTGTATAACAGCTTGCTTATCCTGTTTTCCATGTTTGTTTATAGGAAGGAAAATGGGATCAAGATTCTTTATATTCATTAGAAGATCATTGACCGGGAATTTTACCCGGGGCCAGATTTTGCCAACTTCGCGAATAAAAACCAATCCGTCAAGTCCCCCCAATGGATGATTCGATACAAATAAAAACCGTCCTTTCTCAGGTATATTTTCCAATCCTTTTACTTCATAGTTTATTTCCATGTAGTTTAAACCCTCACGGATAAAATCAAGACCCGTCAAATCTCCATGTAATTTAAGGAATCCATTAAGCTCATCCTGATGAATGATCTTTTTCAGATACCGGATCAGAAATGCAGGTAATATCTTTAGTAACCGTGGATTTTTATCTGCAATTACCTTCTTAATATCGATAAAAAATGTCTCTGTTTGTTTTTCTTCATTCTTCATTTTTGATTCTTATTTCCTGTCAGTTATGTTAAATAGTAATCGGGTTAAAGACTATAAAAGTACACAAAATGAAGAAATTTTGATAAAAGTTATTAACAAAGTGGGGAAAAATGGGAAAAAGTGGTATTTTGTGGTAAATATTTGTATATTTTTACAAATTTAATACTGTAAGATGTCGACATTTATTGGTGACCACACATGCAAAGTTGATTCCAAAGGTAGGATTTTAATTCCATCTGCCTTTAAAAAACATATGCCAAAGATATTGCAGGACAGGTTTGTGATAAAGAAGGATATTTTTGAGAAATGTCTTGTACTCTATCCGATGGACGAATGGGAACGGCAGAATAAATTAATTCGCAGTCGTATTAATCCCTACAATAAGGAACAAAGTAAGTTTCTGAGAGATTTCTACAGGGGTATGGCTGAAATTATTCTGGATAGTAATAACCGTATGTTGATCCCTAAAAGATTGCTGAAATTCGCCGGGATAAAAAAGGAAGTAATACTTGCCGGACAATACGGAAAAATTGAGATCTGGTCTGGAGAAAGCTATGAAATATCCGGTGATGAAATGAAGGATTTTCCTGCTCTGGCAGAGAAACTTATGGGTGGTTCACTTATTGATCCTGAAGAAGAATGATATACCATATACCGGTTCTTTTACATAAGAGCATTGAAGGATTGAAAATAAACCCTGACGGGATTTATGTTGATGTAACTTTTGGGGGAGGAGGACATTCAAGAGAAATTCTAAGTTTTCTTAAGAATGGTCGCCTGGTCGCTTTTGATACTGATATTGATGCTATGGCTAATTCATTGAATGATAAAAAATTTAAGTTACTGATACAGAATTTCAGATTCTTAAGTAACAATTTGCGATTCCATGGAGTTTCCGGGATTGATGGATTAATAGCCGATCTGGGTATCTCATCGCACCAGATAGATATTCCTGAAAGAGGCTTTTCTTTTCGTCATGATGCAATGTTGGATATGAGAATGAATCCCGCGGCGAAAAAATCGGCAATAGATATACTTTCTGAATATAGTGTTGAGAAATTATCAGAGATATTCAGATATTATGGAGAGATCAGAAGAGCAGGTCAGTTGGCTGGAAGGATTGATGAATTCAGGAAAACAAAAAAAATCGAAAGAGTTTTTGATCTGGTGAATTTGGCAAAACCGTTAACCGGTGGTGGAGGAGAGAATAAATTTATGGCAAAAGTTTTTCAGGCATTAAGGATAGAGGTGAACAGCGAAATGGAGAATCTTAAACAAATGCTAAAACAAACTGTGGATATCATGGATACCGGTGCGCGTCTGGTTATAATAACATATCATTCACTTGAAGACAGATTGGTAAAGAATTTTATCAGGGCCGGCAATTTTACCGGCAATATTGAGAAAGATATCTATGGGAATTTTAAAGTTCCGTTTAAACAAATTAATCGCAAAGTGATAATCCCTGATGAAAGCGAGATATTGAAGAATAAAAGAGCACGTAGTGCCAAGTTACGTATCGCGGAAAGAATTTGAGTTTTGAGCCAAAATGGATAATGACAGAAGAAATATTGACTTCATTGATGAACCTGCTGATTACAGTGAGGAAAAAAAATTCTCTGCAAAAAGCCTGATTGATGGTTCGGTATTAACCAGGAACTGGGTAGTTAACCAGGTGCCATTTATTATTTTCATCACCTTTCTTGCAATCCTGTATATAGCCAATCGCTACCATGCTGAACGTGTTGTAAGAGAAACCGTGAAAATACAACATGAAGTGAAAGAGCTAAGATTTGAATCAATAACAACGGCTTCCGATTTGATGTACATAAGTAAACAATCTGAAGTTGCCAGAATGGTTAAGGAAAAAATACCTGGATTGGAAGAACTGGTTGAGCCGCCAAGCAAAATAGTAATAGAAAGCAAAAAGGAACGATAACAATGTCATTAAAAAATCATATCGTTTGGAGAGTGGGTGTAGTGTACCTTGGTATTTTTGCTCTTTCGCTGGGTATAACAGGCAAATTGTTTATCCTTATTTATGTTGAAGGCAGCAAATGGGAGGAAAAAGCTGAAGAACATAATATGAAGTACGTTACCATCGACCCCAATCGCGGGGATATTCTTGCTGATGATGGTCGCCTGCTTGCCAGTTCGGTTCCATATTATGAGATTAGGATGGATTTGATGAGTACTGCTATGTCGGGTGAATTGTTCAGGGAAAAAGTAGACTCTCTGGCATTTTGTTTATCAAAACTATTCAATGATAAATCAAAAGCTGCCTATAAACGTGAAATTATTCGTGCCAGGCAAAATGGGGAAAGATATCATTTACTGAAAAGGGGAGTGAATTATATTGAACTGAAAGAGCTGAAAGCTTTTCCCCTGTTCAGACGTGGCCGTTATAAAGGCGGATTTATTTACATTCAGGAGAATAAAAGAATACTGCCTCATATAGGGCTGGCATCCAGAACAATAGGATATTTGACAAAGGAAAGATCGGGGAATGTGGTTGGCATTGAAGGAGCGTATGATCATGAGCTTTCAGGAGTGGTTGGTGTAAGGTTAATGCAACGCCTCTCAGGTAATGTTTGGATGCCTGTAAATACTAACAATGAGGTGGATCCGCGTGATGGTAATGAGGTAGTAACAACTATTGATATAAACCTGCAGGATGTTGCTGAGAATGCCCTGTTAAAACAACTTTCCAGACATAATGCACATCATGGCACTGCTATTCTTATGGAAGTTCAAACAGGTGACGTAAAAGCAATTGCTAATCTGGAAAGGGATAAGGAGGGCAGGTATCGTGAATTATACAATTATGGAATTGGCGAAAGTACTGAACCGGGATCAACTTTTAAACTTCCTGCACTTATGGCTGCTCTGGAAGACAAAGTGGTTAGTCTGGATGATACCATTGATACCGGCAATGGAACAATACGGTATTACGATAAAACTATAAAGGATACCAAAAAAGGGGGATATGGAAAAATAACAGTCAAACAGGTCTTTGAGTTATCTTCAAATGTAGGGATGTCAAAAATAATCAACGAAAATTATAAAGGCCGTGAAAGTCAGTTTATCAACAGACTTTTTGCTATGGGTCTCAATGAAAAACTTAATGTTGAGATAAAGGGCGAAGGGAGCCCGTATATTCAATATCCGGGAGATAAGTATTGGTCGGGGGTAAGTCTTCCAATGATTTCTCATGGATATGAAGTTAGGATGACACCGTTACAGATACTTACATTCTATAATGCAGTTGCTAATAATGGCAAAATGGTAAAACCGGGTTTTGTCAGGGAGATAAGATACCATGGAGAAAGAATACGAAAGTTTGATACAAAAGTGATAAATCCTTCAATCTGTTCTGAAGAAACTATTCGTAAAGTTCAAGAAATTCTTGAGGGTGTTGTTGAAAATGGGACTGCTAAGAATCTCCGGAATGATAACTTTAGAATTGCAGGAAAAACAGGAACTGCACAGATCGCAAATGAAAAATATGGTTATAAACAGGGATCAGAAGTATCATACCAGGCTTCATTTGTAGGATATTTTCCGGCAGAGAATCCAAAATATTCCTGTATTGTTGTGATTAATTCTCCTGCCAGTTCAATCTACTATGGAAATCTGGTTGCAGGTCCTGTTTTTAAGGAAATTGCAGATAAAGTTTATGCCACCAGCCTGTTTCGGGACGAACAACAATATTTTAATATTCCTGAAACATATGACCCTCCATATACAAAGCATGGGAATCTTGATGATCTGAAGACGGTTTTTGAACGATTTAATATAGCAACAACAAATGAAGATATTGTTTCGGAATGGGTAGTAACGATCAAGCAAGATTCAACTATCATGTTGAAGCCACTGAATATACGCAAGGGAATAATGCCGAATGTAAAAGAGATGGGTCTTAGGGATGCTCTTTATATTCTTGAAAATATGGCTTTGAAAGTGGAAGTAAAAGGATATGGTAAAGTTTTGAGACAATCTATTGTACCGGGCACTAAAATATTTCCCGGCTCAAAGGTGCTGCTTGAAATGAGTATGGGATAAATAGCAAATGTTTAGAATGGTAAAATTAAAAGACATATTACACGAAGTAAATATTCTGAAAATTTCCGGCCCTTTGGAAATTGAAGTTAAAGGATTGCAATTTGACTCCAGAGAGGTAAAACCGGGTGATATGTTTTTTGCTGTTAAGGGTACAAATACTGATGGACACAAGTATATGCCGGCGGCTGTTAATAATGGAGCATCTGCAATTATTTGTGAGAAAATTCCGGTAAAGACAGGTGAAAAAGTAACTTTTATCCAGGTAAATAATACTGCCGTTGCTTTAGGCAGAATAGCTGCAAATTTTTTCGGAAATCCTACCGGAAAGCTCAAACTTATTGGTGTAACAGGTACAAATGGTAAAACTACAATTGTACACCTTCTTTATAATCTTTTCAGGAAAGCCGGAAAGAGATCGGGTTTAATATCTACTACCGGGAATATAATTGTTGAAAAGGAGAAACCCGCTACCCATACAACCCCTGATATCTTACAAATAAACCGGTTGCTTACAGAAATGGTCAAAAATGAATGCGAATATGTCTTTATGGAAGTAAGTTCCCATGCTCTGGATCAATACCGGACCGCCGGACTTATTTTTAAAGGAGGAATTTTCACCAATATTACTCATGATCATCTTGACTACCATAAGAATTTCAAGCAATATATAAATGCCAAGAAGAAATTTTTTGATGATCTGGGTGAAGATGCTTTTGCTCTGGTAAATTCGGATGACAGGAATGCTAAGATTATGGTACAAAACTGTAGCGCCGGTATTACCTCTTATGCTCTTAAGTCTGTTGCAAATTTCAAAGGCAAAATAATTGAAAGTTTGCAGGAGGGTACATTACTTAAAATTGATAACCAGGAAGTATGGAGCAGGCTTGTTGGGGAGTTTAATGCTTATAATCTGCTTGCTGTATATGCAGCTTCTGATCTCCTTGGCTTAAAAAATGATGAACTTATAAGATTGATTAGCGAATCTGAACCGGTACCGGGTCGCTTTGAGATCATCAGATCGAAAGGCGGTGTGACTGCTGTAGTTGATTATGCTCATACTCCTGATGCCCTGGAGAATATTTTGAAAGCACTTGGAAAAATTAAAAAACAAAAAAAGCAAATAATAACAGTAGTTGGGGCAGGGGGTGACCGGGATAAGGGAAAGCGGCCGGTAATGGCCGGTATTGCTGTTAATAATAGTGACAAGGTGATACTTACATCTGATAATCCCCGGACAGAAAACCCGCAAAAGATCATTGATGATATGTTTAAGGGTGTGGAAAAGAATGAGAAAAGGAAAGTATTGATCCTGGTTGACAGAAAAGAAGCAATAAAAATTGCTTGTATGCTGGCAGAAAAAGGTGATATGATCCTTATTGCCGGGAAAGGCCATGAAACATACCAGGAGATTAATGGTGTAAAATATCATTTTGATGATAGAGAAGTGGTTGCCGGTATGTTTGAAGTTTTAGCTATGTAACTGAATTGAAAAAGGAATATGTTTTATTATTTATTCGGATATCTTGAAAGTCTGGATGTGCCCGGAGCGGGTATGTTTCAGTATATTTCTTTTCGGTCTGCAATGGCATTAATTACCTCCCTTGTCATTTCATTGTTGTTCGGAAAGCGAATTATATTGTATCTGCAGAAGAAACAAATTGGTGAAGTGGTAAGGGATCTGGGACTGGAAGGCCAGTATCGCAAAGTTGGCACCCCTACCATGGGCGGTATTATTATCCTGGCATCAATTGTTATTCCAACGCTCCTGTTTGGTGATCTGGGGAATATCTATGTTATTCTGATGCTTATTACTACCGTGTGGCTCGGGTTTGTAGGTTTTATTGATGATTATATAAAAATCTTTAAAAAAAGCAAGGAAGGTCTGGCCGGTAAATTTAAGATTGCGGGACAGATAATTTTGGGACTAATAATTGGAATAACCCTGTATCTGAATGATGATGTAAAAAGTACTATCACAACAATCCCTTTTATAAAGAATAATGAGTTTGATTATGCATACCTGGTCTCTTTTCTTGGCGAAAATAGTCAACAGTGGGGGTGGGTTATATTTATTATTGTAATCATTTTTATTGTTACAGCAGTTTCCAATGGGGCAAATCTTACCGATGGGCTTGACGGATTGGCTACAGGTACATCGGCAATTATTGGAACAACCCTGGGGATATTGGCATATCTGTCAGGTAATATGATATATGCTGATTATTTAAACATTATGTATATTCCCAATACGGGTGAATTAGTAATTTTTATAAGTACGTTTATTGGTGCTACAATTGGGTTTCTCTGGTATAATTCCTATCCTGCTCAGGTTTTCATGGGAGATACCGGCAGTCTCCCGCTGGGTGGTATAATTGCAGTTTTTGCTATCCTGATACGAAAAGAACTGCTGATCCCTATCCTTTGTGGCATATTCCTGGTAGAAAGTGTGTCCGTGTTAATTCAGGTAAGTTTTTTCAAACAGACCAGAAGGAAATACGGAAAGGGTAAACGGGTTTTTCTTATGACACCTATTCATCATCATTACCAGAAAAAAGGATATCCTGAACCAAAAATTGTTACGCGGTTCTGGATTATTGCAATCTTGCTGGCAGTCATAACTATTGTTACGTTGAAAATCAGATAATTACAATGTCAGAAAACAGAAGATATAAAAAAATTGTAGTGCTTGGTGCCGGAGAAAGCGGCACAGGAGCTGCAATACTGGCCCTTGAAAAAGGGCTGGATGTTTTCGTGTCTGATAATGGGAAAATAAAGGATAAATATAAAAAGTTGCTTGATAATTACCGGGTAGAATATGAAGAGAAAAAACATTCGCAGGAAAAGATCCTTTTGGCAGATGAAGTAATTAAAAGCCCTGGTATTCCTGATGATATTGAGCTAATAAGTAAACTAAAGGAAAAACAAACGCCGATAATCTCTGAGATTGAATTTGCAGGGAGATATACCGGTGCCACAAAAATATGTATTACAGGCAGCAATGGTAAAACTACTACAACTTCCCTGATATTTCATATGATGAAAAAGGCAGGGTTGAATGTAGGGATGGCAGGGAATGTCGGTAATAGCCTGGCTAAACAAGTGGCGATAGAAGATCATGATTTTTATGTGATTGAATTGAGCAGTTTTCAGTTGGATAATATGTACAATTTTAAAGCTGATATAGCTGTGTTGATGAATATTACTCCCGACCATCTTGACAGGTATGGATATGATTTTGACAGATATGTGAATTCGAAATTCAGAGTAGTACAGAACCAGGGAAAAAATGACTCTTTTATTTTTTGTGGTGACGATGAGATAATCCTCAGGGAGTTGGAAAAACGGGAGATAGCAGGGAATTTACTTTCCTTTTCCCTGGATAAATCAGAAAACCAGGCATCCTTTATTCAAAACAATATGATAAATATAAAAACAGATAAAAACAAAATAATGAAAATATCAATTGGTGAATTAGCCTTACAAGGGAAACACAACATTTATAATTCCATGGCTGCAAGTATTGCCGGCCAGGTATTACATATCAGGAAAGAAACTATCAGGGAAAGCCTGAGTGATTTTCAGGGTGTGGAACATCGTCTTGAACCTTTTATTAAGGTGCATGGGATATGGTTTGTTAACGACTCAAAGGCAACTAACGTAAATTCAACCTGGTATGCTCTTGAAAGCATGAAAACACCGGTGATTTGGATAGTTGGAGGAGTTGATAAAGGAAACGATTATTCCGGGCTTACCTCATTGGTTAAAGAAAAAGTAAAGACTATAATATGTCTGGGGAAAGACAATTCAAAGATACATAAGGCTTATGATGAAATAGTTGCCGATGTTATTGATGCAGGTTCAATGGAAGAGGCTGTGCGTACTTCTTATTTTTATGGAAAAAAGGGATATACAGTTCTGCTTTCTCCGGCATGCGCAAGTTTTGATTTGTTTGATAACTATGAGGATCGTGGGAGACAATTTAAAAAAGCAGTAAGGAATCTATAAAAAGAATGGAAAAAAAGATAAATAGATACCTGAAAGGTGACCCGATTATCTGGGGTGTTATTATTGTCCTGAGTATATTTTCACTACTGGCAGTATATAGCGCAACCAGTACGCTGGCTATTCACAAGATGGGCGGGAATTCATTGTATTACCTGGTTCGTCATGGTGTGATACTCGCCTTTGGATTAATGATCATTTTTATCACTCACCTTATCCATTATAAATACTATTCAAGATTATCTCAATTATTGATCGGGATAGCTGTTGTTCTTTTGATAATAACCCTGTTTCTGGGTACAAACGTTAACCAGGCTACCCGTTGGCTTACTTTGCCCGGACTGGGATTTACAATCCAGACATCTGACTTTGCCAAGCTGGCTCTTATTATGTACATAGCAAGAGTATTGTCAATGAAACAGGGTGAAATAAAGAGTTTCAAAGAGGCATTTTTACCTGTCATTATACCTGTTGTAATAATTTGTATATTAATCCTTCCGGCAAACCTGTCAACCGCTGCTTTAATTTTCGGAATTTCATTTTTACTGATGTTTATTGGCAGGATCAGTATTAAACATCTTCTTGCCTCGGGTGGTGTTGCTATATTGTTACTCGCACTTTTTATTGCAGTCGGGACATTAGTTAAAAAAGAAGGAAGAATAAATACCTGGAAGAATCGTATAGAGAGTTACTTCGAGGAAGGGGGTGAGGAAAATTACCAGAGTCAGCAGGCAAAAATTGCTATTGCAACAGGTGGATTATTTGGGAAAAATCCCGGGAAAAGTGTCCAGCGAAATTTTCTGCCTAATCCATATTCTGATTTTATTTACGCAATTATCGTTGAGGAATACGGGCTGATAATCGGGGGGATCCCCATTTTACTGGCTTACTTGTTTTTATTGTTCAGGGCCGGAGTTATTGTAAGAAAATGTGACCGGACATTTCCTGCATTCCTTGCAATTGGATTAACACTTATGATTGTAGTTCAGGCCATGGTTAATATGGCGGTGGCAGTAGGGATTTTTCCGGTAACCGGGCAGACATTGCCGCTTGTTAGTATGGGTGGATCATCAATGCTGTTTACAAGTATTGCACTTGGAATTATTTTAAGTATAAGCAGAAATTTGAACGAAATCGAACCGGATGAAGAGGAAGTTACAGCATAACAAAATTATTATCAGCGGTGGCGGAACCGGGGGGCATGTATTCCCTGCAATTTCAATTGCAAATGCTTTGAAATTGAAAAGGCAGGAGCTTGATATTTTGTTTGTCGGAGCAGTAGGAAAAATGGAAATGAAAAAGGTGCCCGAAGCGGGTTATCCTATTGAAGGGCTTCCTGTAACGGGCTTGCATAGAGGATTGTCTTTTAAGAATATTGGTTTTATTATTAAACTTTTTCGCAGTTTGTTTATTGCCGGAAGGATTTTACGCAGGTTTCAGCCCTCTGTGGTGGTAGGAGTTGGAGGATACGCCAGCGCTCCTGTTCTCTGGTGCGCCTCGAAAATGGGAATTCCTGCCTTGATTCAGGAGCAAAATTCTTTTGCAGGGATAACTAATAAAATCCTGGGGAAAAAAGCTGAAAAAATTTGTGTCGCCTATGAAAATATGGATAAATATTTTCCCGGGAATAAAATAATTTTTACCGGGAATCCTGTCAGGCAGGATCTTAATAAGTTAGAGAAAAAAAGGAAAGAGGCATTAAAATATTTCGGACTTGAGAGTGAACAGGAAATAGTGCTGGTTCTTGGCGGTAGTGGAGGGGCAAGGACTATTAATGAAAGTATTAAAACAGGCCTTGATGGAATTAAAAATAAAAATGTCTTTATTATTTGGCAAACAGGTGAGTCTTACTATAAAAAAGCTGAAGAAACAATGTTGTTAAGCGATGTGGAGAATGTAAAGTTATTTCCGTTTATCAACCGTATGGATTTTGCTTACTCAGCTGCAGATATAATAGTGTCAAGGGCAGGAGCAGGAACTATCTCGGAATTGTACCTTGTAGGGAAACCGGTTATACTTGTGCCTTCACCAAATGTTGCGGAGGATCATCAGACAAAAAATACACAGGTACTTGTGAAAAACAGAGCTGCCATTATGGTGAAAGACAGTGAAGCCAGGGAAACTTTATTAAGTACTGTTTTGGAATTATCTGCTGATAAGAAAAAGAAAGAGTTATTATCATTGAATATAAGGAAAATGACTGTAAAAAATTCAGCTGACCTGATTGCAGACGAAGTGCTTAAATTGATGAAAAAAAGATAATATGGATCTGGAAAAAATAAAGGGGGTTTATTTTATCGGTATCGGAGGTATCGGGATGAGTGCCCTTGCCAGGTATTTTATAGCCGGTGGTTTTGAAGTTGCCGGGTACGACCGTGTTGAATCAAAACTTACCTTACAGTTGTCAGCAGAAGGAAGTTTAATTCATTATGTTGATAATGTAGATAAGATACCTGGAATATACAGGGACATCAATAAAAAAGAGGAGGTTCTGGTTATATACACACCTGCTGTTCCTGAGGCACATACAGAACTAAGGTTTTTCAGAAACAAGGGTTTCCGGGTGGTGAAAAGGGCTGAAGTTCTTGGATGGATAGCCCGTGAAGCCAAATGTATAGCTGTTGCCGGTACTCACGGGAAAACTACGGTTTCAACCATTATTGCTCATTTATTAAAGCAGTCGGAGCTTGATTGTTCCGCTTTCCTTGGAGGAATTTCAATAAACTATAATACAAATCTTCTTCTGGGAAAAAGCGATTTGGTTGTGCTTGAAGCTGATGAATATGACAGATCATTCCTTCAATTATATCCATGGATGGCAGTAGTGACAGCTATTGATGCTGATCATCTGGATATTTACGGGGGGAAAGATGAAATGGAAAAAGCTTTTGTGAAATTTATCAGACAAATAAAGCCGGGAGGTATATTACTGATAAAGAAGGGGCTATCGCTTGAATCTGAAAATCGGAATGATGTATCAAAATATACATATGGAATTAAAACAAATGCTGACTTTTATTGTTCAGATGTAGCTATCGATAAAGGTTTATACCAATTTAATATTCATACACCTGATGGAATTATCAAAGATATTCACTTTGGTTATCCCGGTAGAATGAATGTAGAAAATGCCGTTGCCGCAGTTGCAACTCTTACATTGCTTGGAGTAAACCAGGAGACAATTAAAAAAGCATTATCATATTTTTCCGGTGTCAAACGCAGGTTTGAGATTGTATTCAAATCTGATAAGCTGGTTTATATTGACGATTATGCACACCATCCTGAAGAATTGAAAGCATGCATTGCATCTGTAAGAGAGTTGTTCCCCGGCAAATCAATAACAGGGGTGTTTCAGCCACACCTTTATTCCCGTACACAAAATTTTGCCAATGAATTTGCCGGTAGTCTTGATGAATTGGATGAGCTTATACTTTTAGATATCTATCCTGCCCGGGAAAAACCGGTCCCGGGTGTTACTTCTGAGATGATATTGCAGAAAATGAAAATGGAAAATAAACAATTGGCAAAAAAGGAAAACCTGGTTGATCTGTTAGGAAATAAAGATTTGGAGGTATTGTTAACACTTGGAGCAGGAGATATATGTGAATTTGTTGAACCGGTGAAAAAAATGCTTAAGAATAGATAAAGGAAAAATGAAGCGGATCCTTAAAATATTTGTTTGGGTAATTATTATAGCTTATTTAGTTGTGGTTCCCGGTTTTATTGTTGACCGGTCGGGCAAAACTCCGTGTAATTCGATTGATATCAGTTTACCCGATTCGCTTTCCAGCCGGTTTGTTACACGAGATGACATACTCAATGCTATTAATAGGCGTGATAATCAGATACTTGGTTATCCAATTGGAGCTCTTGATACCCGGGAAATTGAAAACCGGCTTGTTTTACATCCGGCATTGAAAAAAGTAGAAGCATATAAAACAATCGGGGGGAAATTGCATATTGAGGTAATTCAAAGAGTGCCGGTTGTGAGGATAATAAATAACAAAGGGAGAAGTTTTTATCTTGATGCAGAAGGTGCAGTTGTGCCTTTTTCCGAAAAATTCACTCCCAGGGTGCTGATAGCCAGCGGTTACATTAATGAACCTAAGGAAATCAGGCAGGAACTTGTGATAAAAAATATTAAGTCGGATAATATAGTTAAACAAGTTCATGAACTGAGTTGTTTCATCAGTTCACATGATTTCTGGAAAGCACAGATTGAACAGATATATATAAACAAAAATGGAGAGTTCGAATTAGTGCCACGTGTTGGAGCCTACATAATTATTTTTGGGAGTTTTGACGGTTATCAGGAAAAGTTCAGGAAGCTATACGCGTTGTTTGAAAAAGGCCTGAACAAGGTGGGGTGGAACAAGTATGAAGCAATTAACCTGAAATTTGACGGACAAATAGTTTGTACCAAACGCACATATTAATAAAAAATTATATAACCACATTAAAATCTAATATTATGAACAAAAAAGACCATATCGTTGCGGCAGTTGATATTGGAACAACAAAAATTGTTTCTATAGTCGGCAGGAAAAATGAGAATGGTAAAATCGAGATTTTAGGGCTTAGCAAAGCTCCCTCAAAAGGTATAAAACGGGGAGTTGTCCTGAATATTGAAGAAACCGTAAATGCTATCCGCACAACTGTAGAAGATGTTAAAAAACGTTCTGAAATAAATTTCAGTCATGTTTTCGTTGGAATTGCCGGTCAACATATCCGTAGCATACGTAACAGAGGATATATTAACAGGGATTCCATGGAAGAAGAGATAACACGTGAAGATATTATCCGGTTGATAAAGGATATGTATAAGATCCCTATTGATGTTGGCGAGGAAATTATTCATGTTCTGCCTCAGAATTTTATTGTTGATAATGAAACAGGCGTGAAAAATCCGGTTGGGATGAATGGCAGAAGGCTGGAAGCTAATTTCCATATTGTGATAGGACAGATAGCTTCAGCAAAAAATATTGAGAAATGTATTATCAGGACAGGATTGCAAATACAAGAGCTTATCCTGGAACCACTGGCTTCCTCTGAAGCAGTTCTTACTGATGATGAAAAAGAAGCAGGTGTGGTTTTAGTGGATATTGGTGGAGGAACAACAGATGTTGCTGTTTATTATGATAATATTATCAGGCACACTGCCGTGATACCTTTTGGTGGGATTGTGTTTACAAAGGATATCAAAGAAGGATGTGCTATTCTCCAGCGGCAGGCCGAATCGTTGAAAATCCAGTTTGGCTCAGCTCTCGGGGATATTTCGCCTGATGATAAAGTGGTAACAATCCCGGGCATTTCAGGACGGGAACCAAAGGAGATATCTTTTAAAAGCCTGGCATATATTATACAGTCAAGGATGGAAGAGATAATTGATGCAGTAATGTTTGAAATAGAAAACAGCGGCTATTTTGAGAAACTTGCTGCCGGTGTTGTATTAACAGGCGGAGGTGCTTTGCTCAGACATCTCTCACAACTTGTGAAATTTAAAACAGGAATGGATGTGAGAGTAGGTTTGCCAAATGAATTTATAGGTGGTGAATTGGACGATGATATTAACCAGCCACAATATGCTACCAGTGTTGGCCTTGTGCTTAAAGGGTTCGAATACCTGAATACTTATGAGGTTGAAAAAGAAACTTCACATGAGTTCCTTGAACAGGAAAATGATATTAAAGGAGAAAAACCTCGCTTTTTTGAGAAGTGGAAGAAAACATTTAATGAAATGTTTGCTGAAAATGATGTAAAAATGGAGTAGCAGACTGTGATATAAAATGTAATCAATTACAAATTACAAATTAAAAATTGTTGCCATGACTGACGAAATAATGAACTTTGATCTGCCTGTTGAAAAATCATCAACTATAAAGGTTTTGGGTATTGGTGGAGGTGGGAGTAACGCGGTAAATTATATGTATCAAAAAGGTATAAAGGATGTTAATTTTGTGGTGTGTAATACAGATGCACAGGCGTTGAATACCAGTCCGGTTCCTGTGAAAATCCAAATTGGTGAATCTCTTACAGAAGGAAGAGGGGCGGGAAATATCCCTGAAATAGGTAAACAGGCTGCCCTGGAAAACATGGATGATATAATAAATGCAATTTCGAGCAATACAAAAATGGTTTTCCTGACAGCCGGAATGGGCGGAGGAACAGGAACTGGAGCTGCACCGGTAATCGCGAAAGCAGCCCGCGAAGCAGGTATCCTTACAGTTGCTATTGTTACAATCCCTTTTAAATTTGAAGGACAGAAAAGAATTAACCAGGCTATAGACGGTATTAATGAATTGAGCCAATATGTCGATTCACTCCTGGTAATTAATAATGAGAAACTCAGGGAAATTTTTGGAGATCTTAAGTTGTCTGAAGCATTCGGACATGCGGATAACGTGCTTACTATTGCAGCTAAAGGAATAGCTGAAATAATTACAGTTCATGGTTACATAAATGTTGATTTTGCCGATGTCCAGACAGTTATGACTAATTCGGGTGTGGCAATAATGGGCACCGGTGTTGCTGAAGGTGAAGGAAGAGTATTGAAGGCAATTGAACAGGCAGTAACATCACCATTGCTTAATTCGAATGATATTACCGGTGCAAAAAGCATTTTGCTCAACGTTTCTTCCGGGTTGGATGAAATAAGTATGGATGAAGTAGGCGAAATAACAGATTATTTAAATGAACTGGCAGCAGAGGATATGCAATTAATATGGGGAACAAGTGTTGATGAATCACTTGAAGAAAAAATAGTTGTTACAATAATAGCTACCGGTTTTGAGGCTAACAGTATTCCTGAATTATACATAAAAAGCAAATCCAGGAAAAGTGTACCGTTGTCTGATACTTTAACGGATAAGGGAAATTGGGAGGATACTATTTTTGAAATTAAAGATAAACATCTTGGCACCTACCGTGTTGATGAATATAATAATAATCAACGTACAATTAATTTCAATATGCAGGAGGAGGGCGAAGAGCAAGCAGATGTGAATAAAATACCGGATCATAACGCGGTAAACAATCCGGTTAATTCCGAAAAAAATGCTGAACGGATTAGGAAGATAAAAGAGACACATTCTATAATAAAAGAAAAAGGTCTTAAAAATCAGGATGTTAAAGATAATATAGACGAACTGGAAGACGAGCCTGCTTATATAAGAAGGAATATTAATATAAATAATGATACTTATTCATCTAAATCAAAAGTTTCAAGATATTCTCTTGGTGATGAGGATGATAAAAACGATGAGAAAAAGAAAAAATCAATACTGAGAGATGATAATTCATACCTGCATGATAATGTTGATTAAAGATATGGTTATTCTTGTTCTAGTAGAACTTATACCTTTTATCTACTATATTGGCGCTTTTCTTTAATGATTCAAAAGCTTCGTAACCGGCTCTGGAATTATAGGTGCTTTTTAAACGGTTTAATATTGCAGTAAGGTCATCAGTTTCTTCCGCATTTGTAATATTTGTGACAGTAATAACATATACTCCGTTATTTCCTTTAACAGGACCGGCAAGTACACCT
>JAUWPX010000022.1 GCA_030611395.1 Bacteroidota bacterium
GATCTTTTCCATAATGCTTTAGAGCAGGCTAAAAAGGAAGGTGGAAATATTGCTGTTGGAGGGAATATTCTTGATCCTGAAAAATATGGTTCTTCTAATTATGTTGATCCGGCAATTGTTGAAGTTGAGAACCACTATAGAATAGTACAGGATGAAACATTTGCACCTATTTTATACCTGATAAAGTATAAAACGATTGATGAAGCAATTAGTATAAATAATGATGTGCCTCAGGGTTTATCCTCAGCAATTTTTACTCTTAATTTAAGAGAAGCAGAACAATTCCTTTCAGAGGTAGGGTCAGATTGCGGAATAGCAAATGTGAACATTGGTACATCAGGAGCTGAAATTGGTGGTGCATTTGGTGGTGAAAAAGATACAGGAGGTGGCAGGGAGTCGGGGTCTGATTCCTGGAAAGCTTATATGAGAAGGCAGACCAATACAATTAACTGGAGCACTGAACTGCCTCTTGCCCAGGGGATAAAGTTTGATTTGTAAGATCCGGCGCCGGACTATCCGACATTGGTTATTGTTTTTCTTTTGAGGAGTTTTTTAACAGTAGTGAAAATTCCTTCGGGATCAAAACCGCATTCATGGTATAATTCCGCGGGGGTACCCTGTTCGATAAAATGATCAGGAACGCCCATTCTTTTCACTTGAGAAGAGTATTGATGGTCGGCCATAAATTCAATGACAGCAGAGCCGAATCCTCCGGTAATTGTTCCGTCTTCAATTGTAATTACAGATTGAAATTCTTTAAAAACCTTATGTAAGATCTCGTTATCCAGGGGTTTTACAAATCGCATATCATAATGACAAACATTGATATTTTCCTTTTTTAATTGTTCAGTAGCTTCAACAACAAAATTTCCAACATGTCCGATTGACAGAATAGCAATATCAAAACCATTTTTTATCAGGCGACCTTTACCTACAGGAATTTCACGAAATGAGGTTTTCCATTCCGGCATTACACCTCTGCCCCTGGGGTAACGAATAGAAAATGGTCCCATATTATCCTTTTGTGCAGAATACATTAGATTGCGTAACTCTTCTTCGTTCATGGGAGCACTTACTGTCAAGTTAGGTATATTTCTCATGTATGCCAGGTCGAAAACGCCCTGGTGTGTTGCTCCGTCCTCACCAACTATCCCGCCCCTGTCAAGACAGAAAACAACATTCAGGTTCTGAATAGCAACATCGTGGATTACCTGATCGTAAGCCCTTTGCATAAATGTAGAATATATATTGCAGAAAGGCGTCATCCCTTGTATTGCTAACCCGGCTGAAAAAGTAACTGCATGCTGTTCTGCAATTCCAACATCAAATGTCCTGTCAGGCATTTTTTCCATCATTAAATTCAATGATGAACCGGTAGACATGGCGGGAGTTATCCCCATGATTTTTTCATTCTTCTCAGCAAGCTCAATTATTGTGTGCCCAAAAACATCCTGGTATTTTGGTGGGTAAACCCTGTCAGTTTCTACTTTAAGGATTTCGCCGGTGGTTTTATTAAATTTTCCGGGAGCGTGAAACTGTGTTTGATTAAGCTCTGCTTGTTTAAAACCTTTGCCTTTTACTGTCTGGCAATGAAGTAATTTTGGTCCGGGAATATTTTTAAGGTCTTTGAGCACCTGTGTAAGGTGCATTACATCATGACCGTCAACAGGACCAAAATATCTGAAATTCATCGATTCAAACAGGTTGCTGTGTTTCAGAACAGCCGATTTTATCCCATGATCAAGCTTCTGAATAAGAGAACGCGGATTACGACCGGGAAGTTTTATTTTCCCCAGTAATTGCCAGATATTATTTTTAATGCGGTTATATGTTTTACTTGTTGTTATATCAAGAAGATATTCTTTCATTGCCCCCACGTTCTGATCAATGGCTATGTTGTTGTCATTCAGGATGACTAACAGGTCGGAATTCTGAGTTCCGGCATTGTTTAACCCTTCAAATGCGAGTCCTGCAGTTATGGCACCGTCTCCAATTATTGCTACAACGTGTTTTTTCTCATTTTTCTTCCTGGCAGCAACAGCCATTCCCAAAGCTGCAGAAATTGAGGTGGATGAATGACCTACACCAAATGAATCATATTCACTTTCATCGGGTTTAGGGAAACCGCTTATCCCTTTGTATTTACGGTTTGTTTCAAATTTTTCCCTGCGGCCTGTTAGTATTTTATGTCCATAGGCCTGGTGTCCTACGTCCCAGACAATAAGATCGTAAGGTGTGTTATATGTATAGTGCAGAGCAACTGTAAGTTCCACAACCCCCAGACTGGCACCAAAATGACCGGGATTGGAACTTACAACATCAATGATGAACTGTCGCAACTCGCGACTTACCTGTGGAAGTTTTTCCGGAGAGAGTTTCCTGAGATCCTCAGGAGTAATAATACGGTTAAGTAATTTATAGGTATCATCTGACATGACTAAATCATTAAGTGGTTGCAAAGATATGAATTTCTGAAAAAAAGTTGTTAATATTGAATGATGAAAAAAAATATAAACAATATGCAGACACAACTTAAAAGGGTAATTATCTTTTCAGTAGTAATTTTTACAGTCTTTTCCTGTGTGCCTACCCGGCAATTTACTGATATTCAGGAAAAGAACAGAAAACTGCTTGCCGAAAATGATTTATTGAAATCAGAAAACCAGGGATTCTCGGTAAAGAACAAGGAATTAACATCTGAACTTAAAAGTTTGGAGGGGGAAATTAAAGAGATAGAAAAGAAACACCGGGAAAAAACCGAAGAGTGTGATATGTTATTGAAAGATTATAACCGTGCAAACAGGCAATATATTGATTTACGGAAAGCACAGGAAGAGCTTATTAAGGGGAATGACAAAGAGACAAGAAGGTTATTGAAACAATTACAGGTGACACAGGAAAGTTTGCAGGAGAAAGAGGATGAGCTTCGGGAACTTGAAGTTTCTTTGAGTAGTAAGAAACAAAATCTTGAGGAATTGCTTTTTGAACTGGATCAAAGGAATGCAAGGCTTATTGAGCTTGAAAAAATACTTCGGAAAAAGGATTCGGTTGTTCTGGCATTAAAAGATAACGTTTCGTCTGCATTAATGGGATTTAAAAATGATGGCTTAACTGTATCACTTAAAAACGGGAAAGTATATGTTTCGCTTGAGGAAAAATTATTGTTCGGAACGGGGAGTACAACTGTTAGTTCCAGTGGAGTAGATGCACTCGAAAAACTTGGACTGGTTCTGGAGCAGAATACCGATATCAATATTATGATTGAAGGACATACGGATGATGTTCCTTATAAGTTGGACAGCGGACCAATTAAGGATAACTGGGATCTGAGTGTGAAAAGAGCTACCGCGGTGGTTAGAATATTACTGGATAATTCATCAATAAATCCTAAACGCCTTATTGCCAGCGGGCGAGGTGAGTCTATGCCGGTTGATCCGGCGAAAACAACAGAAGCCAGAAGAAAAAATCGCCGTACCGAAATAATACTGACCCCTAAGCTTGATGAATTATTCAGGATACTTGAGAATAATTAATGTTCATTGGAAAAATGGATTTTTTTCGTTTGCTACGAAAGCTTACTATTCGCAAAATATGGAACTTCTTGTTGCTTAGTTTAAGTTATTTTCTGTCAACAGTTCTTAAGAAACATTTCCTGTGGGGCTATCCTTCGGGTTTAGCAATAGAACCCTCTTCATTGTGCAACCTGAGTTGCCCGGAATGTCCGGCAGGAACCAATAACCTTTCCAGAGAAAAAGGGTTTATGGATATAGAATTATTCAATAAGATACTTAACGAAACAGGTTTTTATATTACATTTCTTACTCTATATTTCCAGGGGGAACCTTTTCTTAATAACCGGCTCTTTGACATGATAAAAAGGGCAGTAGAAAAAAATATATATACAGCTACTTCTACCAACGGCCATTTTCTTACAACTGAAAATGTAAGGGGAATAATTGAAAGCGGACTTGACAGGCTGATTATTTCAGTTGACGGAACGACACAGGAGGTTTATGAAAAGTACAGGGTGGGTGGGGATTTGAAAACAGTGATTGCGGGAATTGAAGAAGTTGTGAAATGGAAAAAGAAACTTAATTCATCAAAACCATTTGTGATTATTAGCTTCCTGGCATTAAGAACCAACGAACATCAAATAAAGGATATAAAAAAGTTAGGGAGGGAACTAGGTGTTGATAAAGTTGTGATTAAAACAGCACAGGTAAAAGATATGAGTTGCAGGAATGATCTGGTGCCGGCAGGTAAAAAGTTAACACGTTATAAATATGTTGACGGACATTATGAATTGAAAAGAAAACTTGCTAACCGGTGCCGGCGTGTTTGGAGCTCTCCGGTTATCACTTATGATGGTCATATTGTGCCTTGTTGTTTTGATAAAAATGCTGAATATTCAATGGGAGAAGTAGTAACAACCAGCTTCAAAGATATCTGGAAAGGAGATTATTTCAGGGATTTTAGAGAAAGAATTCTGAAAGAGAGAAAAACAATAAAAATTTGCCGGAATTGTACAAGTGGCCAGAACGTATTTGTAAAGCTCAGTGCTTACTTTTAACTTTCAACTTTCAACTTTTTTTTATCCGTAGTTTTTATAATTTGCATTATTATTTTAATTTAACTCTAATTTGTTATGAAAATTTTTAAAAGGATTGCCGTAATTATTGTACTCCTGATAGTAGTTATTGCCGTTTCGGGATATTTCTTTTTGCATCATTTATCACATAAAGGAATACCCGATTATAGTCAGGACATTAACCTGAAGAATCTCAGCGAAGAAGTAATTGTTTACCGCGATTCACTGGCTATTCCTCATATAATTGCACAAAATGATGAGGATCTTTACAGGGCGGTTGGCTATGTTATGGCTCAGGACCGTTTGTGGCAGATGGATTTGTTAAGACGGGTTACAATGGGGCGATTATCTGAAATATTTGGCGAAGATTATGTTGAAACCGACCTGCTACTTAGATCGTTACGAATATTTGAAAAGTCGCAACTTATTTTATCAAAAACAGAACCTGAAGGGATAGAAGCTCTTGAAGCTTTTTCTGATGGGGTGAATCAGTATATTGAACAAAATGAAAAAAGTTTGCCTCTTGAATTCAGTGTTCTTGGATATAAACCTGACAAATGGAAGCCTGCATATTCAATGAATATAATTGGTTATATGGCATGGGATCTGGCAGGTAATTCTTATTCAAGTGAAGTGACAATTTATAAGTTATTAGAAAAATTTGGTGAAGAAAAAATGAAGGATCTTTTGCCTCATGTTGCAGGCAGACCCGATATTGTTTATCCTGATTTTAAGCTTAATGATGAAAATTTTGAATTTCTAAAGGAAATATCAGCACACCAGAAAGTTTTACAGGATATCGGGGCTCAGATATTTTGCGGAAGCAATAACTGGGCTGTATCCGGTAAAAAAACCGTATCGGGGAAACCATTATTTGCAAATGATATGCACCTGGGATTAAATGCTCCCGGTATATGGTACCAGATGCATCATATTATTGAAGGGAAAATGAATGTTACGGGAGTTGGTATACCCGGTCAGCCACTTGTTGTTGGAGGTCATAATGACAGCATCGCCTGGGGGATGACAAATCTGGCTGTTGATGATATAGATCTTTACCTGGAAAAAATTAACCCGGATGATTCGGGTCAGTACATGTTTAATGGAGAATGGAAAGATATGGAAGTAAGGAAAGAGAAAATTAAAATAAAAGGGGGTGAGGAAATCGAAAGGGAGCTCCGGTTTACTCATCGGGGACCTGTAATATCAGGATTTAAAAATCTTTCAGATATGATCTCTATGAGATGGATTGGTAATGATTACAGCAACGAGATGAGAGGGGTTTATCTTTTAAACAGGGCAAATAACTGGGAGGATTTTAAAAATGCCATTTCATCATTTAAATCGGTAAGCCAGAATTTTGCTTATGCTGATGTTAATGGTAACATCGGATTATATGCCGGAGGAGGTGTTCCAATTAGAAAAGGAAATGGATATACAATAATAAGTGGTGAAACAGATGAATATGACTGGAAAGGTATTGTTCCATTTGAATCATTACCTTACAGTTATAACCCGGAATCAGGATTTGTTTCTTCTGCAAATAACAAAACAGTCGGGGATGATTATCCTTATTATATAGGCACTTATTTTTCACAGGAATACAGGATCAAAAGGATAAGAGAGCTATTAAACAAAAAGGAAAAATTCTCAAGGGAGGATTTTGTAGAGATACAGAATGATGAAAGTTCTGTTCTTGCAAGGAAACTACAAAGTGATATTATTGACATACTGAGTAAAGCAGAATTAAATGATATAGAAGAGAAAGCTCTTGAGATATTCACTAATTGGGATGGGGAGATGTCGGCTGAGGCTACCGGACCTGCAATTTTTGAGAGTTTATATTTAACTCTGCCTAAGAATATACTAATAGATGACCTGGGGGAAGATCTGTTTTATGAATATTATGGCAATTCATCCTTAGTAAAGAATTTTGTTGAAAATTTGTGGAGTAATAAAGAGATGAAGTGGTGTGATGATATTACAACCGCGGATATTGAGGAAGGATTTGATGAAATGGTAGTAAAAAGTTTTAAAGATGTTATTGTAAATCTGAGTGAAAAAATGGGAGATTCCCCTGAACGGTGGTCTTGGGGTTCTATACATAAATTCACACTTGCACATCCTCTTGGTAGTGTAAAGTTACTATCAAAAGTGTTTAACCTGAACAGGGGACCGTATGAAGTAGGCGGGAGTTTTCATACAATCCGGCCTTTTTCATATCCATTCAGGGATCCTTTTAAGGTTGATAATGGAGCATCACAAAGGCATATATACTTAACGGACAATTGGGACAAGTCACTAAGTATTATTCCAACCGGAACAAGTGGAGTGCCTGCCAGCGATTATTATTGCAATCAGACAGAATTATACGTTAAAGGGAAATATCATTCGGATATGTTTAGTAAAAATATAGTTATCAGGCATGCGAAATACACAATGAAATTTATTCCGGGTGAATGACAATGCTAAAATGCTAAAATAATTGAATAATTAAATTGTTACGGGTTACGAGTTTTTTGCCGACTGTGGACTGCCGACTGGTTAAATTGTCATAAGATCCTTTTCTTTTACCTCGAGAAATGATTCTACTTTTTTTGAATAATCATTTGTCATTTCCTGTACTTCATCTTCAGCGCTTTTTTCCCTGTCTTCTGAAAGACCTTCATTCTCAAGCTTTCTTAAATCATCATTTGCATTTTTCCTTGCATTACGAATACTTACTTTTGCGTTTTCACCTTCTGCTTTTACCTGTTTAACAAGCTGATTACGCCTTTCTTCAGTAAGTGCAGGAATATTAATATGAATTACCTCTCCGTTATTGCCAGGTGTAAGACCAATATTTGCTGCAAGAATTGCTTTTTCAATAGGTGTAAGCATATTCTTTTCCCAGGGCTGAACTACAATGGTTTTTAAATCGGGTGTATTTATGTTAGCAACCTGGTTAAGAGGGGTATTCACGCCGTAATAATCGACAAATATTCCATTAAGAATATCTGGAGATGCTTTACCTGCACGGATTTTGCTCAATTCTTTCTCGAGATGAGAAATAGCATTTTCCATATTTTCTTTTGCTATTTCTAAGCAAAATTGGACTTCTTCTTCCATTGGAGTAAATTTTACTGATTATTGATATCGTGCAAACAAATGTAAATAATAAATTTTATTTATGAACGATTGTCCCTGTCTTAATGCCCTCAATGACTTTTCTTAGATTTCCCTTTTTATTCATATCAAAGACAAGAATTGGGAGGTCGTTTTCACGACACATGGTAAAAGCAGTAAGGTCCATTATTTTAAGATTGTACCTGATAGCTTCCTCATAGGTAATTTCATCAAATTTCTCAGCAGAAGGATCTTTTTCAGGATCAGCGGAGTATATTCCATCTACTCTTGTTCCTTTTAGCAGTATCTCTGCTTCCATTTCCAAAGCTCTTAACGCAGATGCCGTATCAGTGGTAAAATATGGATTTCCGGTTCCTCCTGTAAAAATCACCACCTTTTTGTTTTCAAAAGCAGCCATAACTTTATCTTTATTAAATCTTTCACCGACAGACTCAATATTGATTGAGGTAAAAACTATTGTTTTTTGACCTGCACACTCAAGAGCTGATTGAATTGCTAATCCATTTATTACTGTAGCAAGCATCCCCATCTGGTCACCCTTAACACGGTCTGTTCCTCTTTTTGTACCTGTAATACCCCTGAATATGTTTCCACCTCCAATTACAATGCCGATTTCCACACCTAAATCAGCAATTTCTTTAATCTGATAAACATATTCTTCAAGTTTATTTGGATTTATTCCGTAATCATCATCTCCCATTAGTGCTTCACCACTGAGTTTTAATAGTATTCGTTTATACTTGATCATATTCAAAGAATTTAATAAATAAAATTTTCAAAATAAAGTAAAGTATAAATATAAAAAAAAGAGAGGAATAATGGAATAATGGAATGATGGAATAGAGGGGATAAGAGAATTGTGTTGTAGTGAAGCAGTGTTAAAAGAGCTACGGGTTTCGGGTTACGTGTTAAGGGTTTATCCCCTTGAACTTTGAACCTTGAACTTTGAACTCTTTGGAATAATGTGAAGAAATTGCCGACTGTGGATTGCCGACTGTGTACTGCCTTGCCCTTCCGAAGCTCGTAACGAAGTGAAGAGCGAAGGAGGGCCGACTGTTTAGTTACTTATTGAGTATCTTTCAAAACTTGTAACAATAAGTTCTTTATCAGTTTCCTGGAGATACTGTTTGATGGTTTTCTTGTTTTCTTTTACAAATAACTGATTCATCAAAGTATTCTCTTTGAAGAATTTCCCAAGTTTACCCATCGCAATTTTTTCAATGAGTTGCTCCGGTTTCCCTTCGATACGAGCCTGCTCTTTTCCTATTTCTATTTCTTTGTCAATTACCTCCTGTGGCACGTTTTCTTTATCCACGGCAACCGGATTCATTGCAGCAACCTGCATTGCTATGTCTTTAGCAACCTGATCCCCAACATCACTTTTATTAAATCCAACAATTGAAGCAAGTTTATTACCCGGATGAATATATGAATAAACTGTTGGCGCTTCAATTTTTGAGTAATATGCAAGCTCAAGTTTTTCACCAATAATACCTGTTTGAGCAATTACTTCATCCTGAATAGTTGTATTACCAAGTTTAACCTGTTTTAATTCATCAAGAGAAGCCGGTTGTTCTTTAATAGCTTGATCAAGAATTGATTGAGCGAGTTTAATAAAATTGCTGTTTTTCGCAACGAAATCTGTTTCACAGTTTAGTGCTATAATGGCACCTCTTGAAGAATTGTCAGAAAATTTTGCCAGAACAACCCCTTCACTTGCTTCTCTGTCAGCACGCTTATTGGCGATTGCCTTACCTTTTTTTCTGATTATATCAATAGCCATATCATAATCACCATTAGCTTCCTCAAGAGCATTTTTGCAGTCCATCATTCCGGCACCGGTGCTTTTTCTTAATTTACTGATTTCTGTGACTGATATTTTACCCATTGCAATAGATTTTTATTGTTTTGTAAATTAATTATTTATCATTTTTAATATCTGTTTCGGTATGTTCTTTTTTGCTTTTACTATCAGTAGCATTCGCTTTTTCATCTTTTTTTGCTTCAACTTTTCCTTCATCAATAACCGGCTTTGGCGAATATTTTTCAAAAGCTTCTGGTTTTGGTCTCTTTGCCCGGAGTCTCCTGGGAACGGCTTCTTGTTTTTCTTTTACTTCTACAGTTTTCTTTTTCTTATCGCTGGCTTCTTTTTCCTTTTCCATTTTACGTTCATCCAATCCTTCTTCAATGGCTTTTGCCATGATATCAATGATGAGTGAAATTGATTTCGAAGCATCATCATTAGCAGGTATAGGAAAATCGACATTTGACGGATCAGAATTAGTGTCAACCATTGCGATTACAGGAATAGTCAACCGGTTAGCTTCTCTGACAGCAATATATTCTTTAGAAACATCAACTACAAAGAGCACTGCAGGGAGACGCGTTAGATCTGTTATACTACCAAGTTGTTTTTCGAGCTTAGCTCTCTGCCGCATGATTTGAAGTCTTTCTCTTTTCGACAGAGTATTATAGGTTCCGTCAGCTGTTTTTTTGTCAATAGAAGACATTTTTTTAACAGCTTTACGGATCGTTGGGAAATTTGTAAGCATACCTCCCGGCCATCTTTCTGTAACATATGGCATTTGGGTTTTTTTGATCCTTTCAGCAACTATCTCCCTGGCTTGTTTTTTTGTTGCTACAAATAAAACTTTTCTGCCTGATTTGGCAATTTGTTTTAGTGCTGAAGCTGCTGCTTCAATTTTTACAACTGTCTTCTCAAGATCGATAATGTGAATCCCATTACGTTCCATAAAAATATATGGGGCCATATTGGGGTTCCATTTTCTTTTCAGGTGTCCGAAATGAACACCGGCATCTAGTAATTCTTTAAAATTTGTTCTGTGCATTTGTAGAAAATTTAAGTTTACATTCTTGATTTATCAATTGTAAGGTAGTCCCTGGAAAACGGAAGTCCTGACAATTTAGATACTAAACTCACTGGCAATGAATTATCGTTTACTGAATTGAAATTTCTTTCTGGCGCCGGGTTGTC
>JAUWPX010000024.1 GCA_030611395.1 Bacteroidota bacterium
AATAGGGATCAAAACTTCAAACCTGTTTATTGTCTGCTTAACATCAATCTTTTTATCAGTTAGGAATGCATACCGTTGAGTGATATTCTTCAATCCTGTTTTTGCAGACTTGCTTCCCACACTTTTTTGCTGAAGATTATTGGCAACCAAAATATAATTATCTTTCCTGGTAATCTCAATAATCAATGGCTTTGCTGATGATACTTCATTGTGCTTCACTGCATTTTCAATTAGTAATTGCAAAGCCATAGGCACAATAAGGTCATCATCCGCGGCTTCAAGTTTCAGACTGATATCAAGGGTTTTTTCAAACCTGGTTTTCAGCAGAAAAAAATATGATTCTAAAAAGTTTAACTCCTCTGCAAGAGATATAACCTCTTTATCACCACTATCGATAACATACCGGTACAGATCACTCATTTGACTGATAAATTTCACAGCCAGTTCCTGATCTTTATGCACCAGGTCGCTTAGCACATTAAAATTATTGAAAAGAAAGTGAGGGTTTAACTGATTACGCAATGATTCATATTTGTATGTCATCATTTCAGCCTTGAGCTTTTCAGCTTCCAGCTTAGAGCCTTGCCAGCTTTCTAAAAAGCCAATTGAAGTAAAAACAAATGCAATGCTGAACGCGATTAGAATAGCAATCTGACTGTTGTAAATAGCCTGTATCCCAAAATTATCCGGCAAGCTCCCTTCAAGAATCAAGTTCACCATTATATATACTAAAACAAAGGCTGTAGCGGAATAAATTATCAGGGAGATAATTCCGATAACTGCCCTTTTTACCGGTTTTTCGATCCATGAAATACGCTTATCAAGTTGATAAACAATGAAAACATTACCCAGCCACTGCGACATAACAGTAGTCATACCCCAAATAGTAGCAGTTACAAAATAAAGAAGAGAATCAAAAAAATCAGGCCAGAAAATCACGCCCAGACCCCATGAAAAAACTAAACAGAAAATAACAAACTGCCATAGCTTTTTAAAAGGCGATATCAATATATTAAGCAAGGGTTTTTCGTTATTACTACTTCTCATGTGCATAGAAGTTCTCTGATTTTTCACCTTCCCAAAAATACATTAAAATGACTAAAATGAGCTAAAATGACTAAAATTATAACTTCTTATCTTCTCAACTTTTTATGCTGAGCGCAGTCGAAGCATAGTTCACTTTAAACTTTAGCCCCTTTTAGGCTTTTCTTAATTAATTGTAATTAGTTCCATTTTTAAATCCTTATCAAGCATGAACAGCCATTCCTTAAACTCAGGTGGACCGTAATTTCCTCTTGCATTATTTGAAAAGCCATAGCCTTCTTTTGGAATACCAAATAAACCGGTATCCATTTCCCCGTTATCATTTTCATCATGATAGTACTGAAGAGCATAATGTCCGGGAGACAAGCTGTCAAAAGTCACTATACATTCCCCTCCGGATATTTCAGCATACAGTTCTTTAACAACAGCTTCAGATTCATTTAGCAACTGAATTGCCACTTTTCCTTCATCACTCTTTAGTTTAGTAATCTCTATATCCAGCTTACAGAATTGGTTTTGTACTGTAACTGTATCTGACACTGACACTCCCTTGCATGAATTTGCAATTTCTTCCACCTGATCTTTTCCCCAGTTGGGATGAATAGGTGAAACCGGTTTAAAATCGTCCCAATTCTCCAGTAATTCTTTAGCCTGAACGCAATATTTTGAAACATCACTTCCGAAGAACTGAGCAGTACCCATTTCATTCGAGATATTTAGATATTTAGCACGAGGATTATCAGGATTCATGCTAAGGGCAGTTCCTACTGCCTGTCCGGAAAGAATACTGTACTCCTGCCCTCTTGTCATTGGATCAACAACCAGACGGGCAGTCAGCATAAAGGCTTGCAATGCATATACCTCTGACTCATCAGGAACTATTCCTGTCATTTTGTTCACTGATATTTCTGCCACATCAAGATACTCATCCTTTTTTGCCATATCGGATTGCTCCATAAAACTCATTATTATGTAACAATGGGCATGGTAGTACAATGGAAGCCATTCGGCTTTTTCGGCATTGGCTATTCGTTCAAACTTATTAGCCAGACCTTGATAATCTTCAATGGTTTTACAATCGGCATAACCCGCCAGGGTTTTCCCCATTGCCTGCTGAAACTCAGGTCCGTCAGCCATTGAAGTAAATACAAAAGATACTGCTGTTAATAATAAAACTACTTTTTTCATGATGTTTGTTTTTATGGTTAAGAATTAAAAAAAAATGAGCATTAACTTTAGGCACTTCTTTTAAACTCATTCCAATTTATCCAATTGATTAGCCTCACCACTTTTTGTCAGTGTAATAAAACAACCGATAAAATAGAATCTTTTCGCATCAGGAATAACAGGCACACTTTCATATAATCCTTCTTCATTGGCAAAAGAGGCATATTTGTATCCATACTGTTGTTTAAATCCTGTTACATTGCTGATTGACGCGTAAATAATTACATTTTGTTTGCACAGATAACTCCAGTTCACATTAAGTGTGCGATAGGGTGTCATTGATTCCGAGTTAAACTCCGCCTTGTTCGGATCGTTATAACACCTTGGGCTTGAATATCTTAATGTAAACCCGAGTAGCGACCTCAATCCTCCTATCCAATGCTTGTAAACCAGTGAAAAATTGTGCTTACTTACAAAATCCGGTATCGCTTCACCCGGATAATCTCTGAAATCACGTTTAGTATCAATATAGGAATAGGATATCCAGTAATCACCATTCCTGAGGGTTTTCCTGTCACGCCAGAAAATTTCCAATCCGTATGCATAACCACTGCCGGAATTATTATGATCCGTTGGTACCAGATGATCGGTAAGCCTGTACTTAACCAGATTATTATAACCTTTATAATAGATCTCAGCCCGAAAAGTCCGGTTTTCTTTAATTGTCTGGTAATTCAGAATAAAATGATTTGTATTTTCAAAATGCAGCCTGCTTGTATACATCAAATATTCATTTGCCGGATCCTGAAAAAATATTCCATAGGCTAATGAAAACTGGCTTTTGTCATCTAATTTATAGGCGGCGGATATTCTGGGTGCAAAATTGTATTTTTTCAGGTAGGCTGAATATTCGTATCTCCCTCCCAGTCTTGTTACAAACTTATTGGAAGCATAGATATCCGCTTCTGCAAAACCAACAATCATATTACTTGTAAAGTTCTGGAGATGGTGAACCGAATAGGGTTCATTGTCATATTTTTCAGAAGAATACTTGTAAAAATATTCTGCTCCGAATCGTATTTTAATTTTTTTACTAATCTGATTAGCCAGGGCAATTTTCGCATTAGCCCCATGCAGTTGTCCATAATAATCACCAAAGCCAAAACTATTATTATCGAAATTCCCTGTGGTGGAAATACCTGTTTTTAACGACCATTTTTCATTAAGTGTTCCCCGCCACGAGGTATTGAAATAAACATACTGATTATCCATTTTAATATTGATCGCTTCCGGCAAATAATCCGGGTCCTCCTGATCCAACGAGAATGAACTCTTATCATAGGTTATATAGGTTTTAAGCAAACCCCCTTTCCCCGTTTTTTGTCTTACACTTATTGCCCCGTTATATGACCGCGGGTATTTATGCCAATTATAATTCTGAGGTACCAGCCGCATATAAGGAGTAAGGTTCATATAATCGAAACTTGCAGTTACAGCACCGCTTTTCCATAACTTTGTGCCCGCCACTCCGGGTCCGATACTCTGAATGGAGAGATCCAACTGATCTTCTTGCTGTAAACCATTTGTTTGTAACAACAATACCGAAGATAAAGCTTGTCCGTACTCGGCTGAATAACCGCCTGTACTGAAAATAGTACCACTAAACATAAATGGATTGAACCTGCCACGAACTGCCGTATTGGGCTCGCTTATTGTATAGGGTTCATGAACCAGGATGCCGTCTATATAGGTTTGTGTCTCATCGCTATGGCCGCCTCTCACGAACAGACGGCCTGATTCACCAACCATTGATGTGCCGGGTAGCGTTTGCATAGCACCTGAAATATCACCCAAAGCACCTGCAGTAGTAACAATATCAAGAGACTTTAGAATAACTGCTTTTTTTGTTTCACTGGCTTCAAAAGCCCCTACTGTAATCGTAACGGCATTAAGCCGGTTAAATGATTCTTTAAGGTTTGCTTCAATATATACTTCTTTCCCGTTTAATTCAAGCTCTTTCATATAGGATTCAAAACCAATATAATCTACTTTCAAAACATGTTTACCGGTTTCATTAGTAGTAAAACTGAATTTTCCGTCAGCATCAGAGGAAGCTCCATCATAAGTACCTTCAATATAGATATTGGCTCCCGGCAAAGTATTATTTTTAATATCAAAAATAACTCCCTTGATATTAGTTGACTGAGCCATGATATCAGAACAAAACATCAATGCCACTATACCAATCACTATATATTTTATATATATGCTCATTTTCGGTTTTTCACCAGCAAATTTGGTTTGGGTTAGCTTCATACACAATTAATTATTACTGAACTGTCATATTTCAATGACGAATCGTAAATATTTCTGAAGTTATTGCTGACGAAACAAAAATAAGTCAGCATAGAATTCCCTCAAACAAAAAATCGGCGAATGGATGAATATAGTCGGTTAAATAAAAAACCACCCTCTAAGAAGGTGGTTGTGAATTACTCCCATTGAGCCTCCCACCGGACTTGAACCGGCGACCTGCTCATTACGAATGAGCTGCTCTACCAACTGAGCTAAGGAGGCTTTGGAAATTTACTTATTCATTTTTATCTTTTAATCTTTTCAATCTCTTCAACAACGGAGGGTGAGAATAATGAAAGAAGACAACAGCCGGATGTGGTCTCAGGTTACTGAGATTTTTCACCGATAATTTTTTTAATGCGGTCATTAAAGCTTCTTCGCTATAATGTTTTCCTGCAAATGCATCTGCTTCAAATTCATTCTTTCTTGAAAACATATTCATTCCCAGTCCCAGCACAGTGGAAACAGGGCTATAGAGTATTCCAAACGCTATTAATCCTAAATGAAAACCTGTTTGCTCAGCTCCAAGAGCCTTGGATAATTCAGGATTACTAATAAGAAGAGACAGTATGTACAAAGTTAAGCCTGTTTGTAAGACAGAAATTATCATACCTTTTTTGGTGTGTTTTTTCTTATAGTGTCCAATTTCATGGGCTAACACCGCTACTATCTCGTCCGTGTCAAGATCTTCAATAAGCGTATCAAAAAGAACAATCCTTTTCTTAGCTCCCAGTCCACTGAAATAGGCATTTGCTTTTGTTGAACGTTTTGATCCGTCTATTACAAAGATATTATCCAGTTTAAAATCAACTTTCTCTGCAAAATCTTTAATAGCTGTTTTTAATTCCCCCTCTTCAAGTGGAGTTTGCTTATTAAACAGAGGCACAATAAGTGTTGAATAAAACATTGTAATAAAAACCATAAAAGCACTCATTAATAACCATGTATAAATCCAGAACATTTTCCCGGTTAGCATATAAAACCAAATAATAAGCGCCAGCAATCCGCCTCCAATAATCAATGACAACATCCATCCTTTCACTTTGTCAAGAAAAAACGTTTTCAGTGTAGTTTTATTAAAACCATACTTTTCTTCAATCACAAAAGTGTCATACAAACTAAAAGGTGTATTTACAATATCCATTACCAAACCGAGAATCCCAAAAAAGACAAGAGCTATAACAATCTGATTTGCACTAACTTCCCTTGCCCAATTATCCACAACTGCAAATCCTGCCAGAAATAACATAGCAATCATTAAAGTAAGGCTGAATGAAGAAGTCAGTTTTCCGAATTTTTGGTTTTCCTTTTCATATTTCTGCGATTTTTCATACCGGTCAGGATCATAAATCCCCTTAAGTTCATCCGGCAACTTACTGCTCCACCTTGTTGAATTGAGCCAATCCAGCAATCTCTCAAGCGCAAAATCAAAAACCACAATGGCAAGGATGATATAGAATATTGTATTATACATATAAAATTACAAATTACAAATTTATTAGGTGCGCAAAATTAAGAAAAGTTTCTTACTCCTCAGTCCATACATACTTCTTATAGATGCGTATTCTCTCACGCAGTACCTTCAAATACTGTTCAACTGACTCCTTTTTATTCAGGGAATATGACTTTTGCGTCCAATTCAGGGCTACCTCGAGGTTATCATACATTTCTGATACCAGTGCCATATTAAGGGCAGCACGGGAGGCTATTTCATTATCCGGTCCATATGCCAGAACTTTCCATATTTTAGCAGCATCCAGCCATTTTTCTTCCTTTGCCAATATAGCAGCTTCTCTTAGTTTAGGATGCCCACGGATAAAATAAAACCTGTCCACCTCCTCCCACTGTGATACAAACCTCTCAGCATAATACAATCCTGACCAATATGCTGCCTCTGATACAGCATCCTTTTTTAAAGGAAGGTTCCTTAGTGCAGAATGAAGTGTTTTTCCTTCTGATTCCCAAAAGATTGTATCACTATAATAATATTTTTCAATTAAATATTTTTTTTCCGGATCATATACCCTGAATAAAGCTGATAAATATACCTTCAATGTACCAAAATTGTTATATCTGTTGCTATTATCAAAATCTATACCCAATGCAGCTTTCGTTGAATAAAAATGTTCCACAATAAGTCCATCCAGTGAAATCACAACATCAGACCTGTTTTTGGCTGATATAGCTTCAATTGTATCCCAATTCATGGATTTTAACTCAATATCGAAATTTAAAGTGTTCTTATCCTCTATTGTTTTTTGAACAATAGTCACTGTATCTATTAATCCCGAACTATACAATGCATCTTCAACTCCCTTAAAAAGGCTCTTCCGCGCAATATTATTAATTTCCAACGAATCAAAACTATTTCTTTCATTATAACTTTCATTACCGGTAGGAAGATACAATCTGTTAACCAGGGTAATATGATAAGTGCTATCAGGAAGGTTCACTTCCGAAGGATCATAAACCCGGATAGGAACAATCGAAGTAGTTTCACATGAGATGAGGGAAACGATCCCGCAAAAGGTAAACAGATATATAAAACTGCGAAAACGCATTAAAACTCCTTTTCTTCAAGTAACAGTATATACTCTTTTATTATCGAGGCTTCGTTTAATTCACCTGCCTGTTTAGCAAGCTTATACGCTTCTTTAATATTCCCCTCCATTTCGTTTATCACAGCAAGATTATAAAGGGAAGCTGAAGCAATTTTTTTATTCGGGTCATTGGTATAATTCTTCCAGATTGTTGCAGCACTCTTCCAATGTCTCTGCTTCAAATACCGGTTAGCAATTTTAAAATCCCTGCTTCCTTTTATAAAAAGCACCCTCTCTACAGTTGTTCTTATGGGATACAGACGACTTGATAAGTCAATACCGGCAAGACTTCCCGCATTTTCAACAGCAAACATCTTTGAAGGCAAATTTCTCAGGGCATCTTTTTTTGTTTTCCCTTCGAATTCCCATTGCTGAGTATGTTTCTTAAGTTCTTCAACAACAATCTGTTTATCAGCAGGATAATACATGCGCCATCCGGTTGTAATTTCAACCCGTAACCTTGCAAGAGGAATATGATCCATGCTTTTATTATAGATCTTGGTATTTGACCATATCTTTACATGATCTTTAGCTTCACGTCGCTGGTAATATCCGTAATCAATAAAGGTGTTTGCAAAAAAGACTTCAAGCGATAGCAAAGCTTCTGAATTATACTGCCTGCATAAATTCTCAACTGTACTCCAGTCAAGGTACTGAGGAAATTTTTTATCCAAAGTATCCACCCGTGGCACAGCAGATGTATAAACCGGCTCCATACCGGGAGCATATCTTATATCATCAATAACAGATTCAATAGCTTTCTTTGCTCCTGCCTGGTTAATAACCGGACCTTCACCGGCAATAAGCCCTTTAACAATCTCATCAGGCTTCCCGAATTCCTCCTTCAGGCACCTGTTGGTGATAAGTATTCTATTAATATCAGCAGGTATTTCAATTGACGGGGGTTTTGTAACATCAACAACAAATTTCGAGGTAGAGCAAGAACCAAGTGCAAATACCAGTAAGATAAACGAATATTCTATGAGATTCCTCTTCAACATTTTAAGCTTTCCAGACAATGTTAAGTTTCCATCACTCATCTCTCACTGCTTCTTCTTTCTCCTTACTCTCCTTCTTATTTCTTTACTTTTTACTTTTAACTTCCTATGTCTTCATCCCACCACAAACACTTATCACCTGTCCGCTAACATATGATGAGAGATCAGATGCAAGGAATAATGTAACATTTGCAACATCATCCGGCGTTCCACCTCTTTTCAGAGGGATCTGGCTGATCCATTCTTTCCTCATATCTTCCGGTATTTTATCAGTCATCTCGGTTAGGATAAATCCCGGAGCAATCGCATTGCACCGAATGTTTCTTGACCCCACCTCGCGGGCAATTGATTTGGTAAACCCGATGATCCCGGCTTTTGAAGCTGCATAATTTGACTGTCCGGCATTACCGCTTACACCCACAACAGAACTCATATTTATAATACTTCCCGAACGCTGCTTAAGCATGTACATCTGAACGCATTTAGTAAAGTTAAATACCGATTTCAGGTTGACAGTGATCACTGCATCCCATTGTTTTTCAGTCATTCTCATTAACAGAGTGTCATTTGTTATTCCGGCATTATTAACAAGAATATCAATTTTGCCAAACTCAGCAATTACCTGTTCAACTACCTCCTGCGTCTGATCCAGTTTACTTGCATCTGATGCATAGGCTTTTGCCTTAACACCTTTGTCAGTAAGTTCTCTTTCAACAGCTTTCGCTGCATCGTCATAAGCCAGGTCGGTAAAAGCAATATTAGCCCCTTCTCCGGCAAGCCTTAGGGCAATAGACCGTCCAATGCCTCTTGCAGCTCCGGTTATTAATGCGGTTTTTCCTTCAAGTAGTTTCATTTATTTTATTTAGTTTATAATTAATTGCTAATTCAAGACTTCAAAACCCATTTTGCCTTTCTTAACCTCAGCCTTAGCCTTAGCCTTCTTCATTAATTTTTCTTTAAAACCTCAAACATCCTTTTTCCAATATTTGCCGGCGATTCAACAACATGAATCCCACACTCCCTCATTATTTTCATTTTTGCTTCAGCCGTATCGCTCTTGCCACCAATTATTGCTCCCGCATGACCCATCCTACGACCTTTTGGAGCAGTTCTTCCTGCAATAAAACCAACAACCGGTTTAGTGCCATTTTCTTTTATCCAGTAAGCAGCTTCAGCTTCCATATTTCCACCTATCTCCCCTATCATAATAATTCCTTCAGTTTCCGGGTCTTCCATAAACAGTTGAATTGCTTCTTTTGTTGTTGTTCCGATTACCGGATCGCCACCAATACCTATACATGTTGATTGTCCAAGTCCTGATTTTGTGATCTGGTCAACCGCTTCATAAGTTAATGTGCCGGAGCGTGAAACAATACCAATTCCTCCCTTCTTGTGAATAAAACCCGGCATTATTCCAACCTTTGCCTCTCCGGGAGTTATTACCCCGGGGCAATTAGGACCAACAAGTCTTGATTGCTTATCCTTTAAATATTCTTTAACCTTTACCATATCCGAAGCAGGTATTCCTTCGGTAACAGTTACAATAACCTTAATTCCTGCATCTGCAGCTTCCATAATAGCATCGGCGGCGAATGCAGGTGGGACAAAAATAACAGAAACATCAGCACCGGTTTTTTCAACTGCATCAAAAACAGTATTAAACACCGGACGGTCAAGATGAGTCTGCCCCCCCTTACCGGGAGTAACACCTCCTACAACGTTTGTGCCATACTCAATCATCTGGGTTGCATGGAATGTTCCTTCACCACCGGTAAAACCCTGCACTATTACTCTCGAATTTTTATTTACTAATATACTCATAGTTTTTGTTTTGTTTTTGAATTTCTCAAAAGTATAGTATTTAGCCAATTTTTCAAAAGGAATAAAGGGAATAAATGGAATAGAGGGAATATTGGGAAGTTGAAAGTTTATAAAGTTGAAAGTTTGTAAAGTTGAATACTTACTTTAAACTTTTAACTTATTAATAGTTGCGTCGCAGTTTAGTATCTTTGCAAAAACTCCACTAAATTGATC
>JAUWPX010000100.1 GCA_030611395.1 Bacteroidota bacterium
AGCCATCATGAACGGGACATTGCATTTTAGTGTTCTGGACGGATGGTGGGCTGAGGGCTATAAGCCCAATGCCGGATGGGCGCTAACTGAAAAACGAACTTATGATAATCAGGATTTTCAGGATGAACTTGATGCCGAAACGATATATCATCTGCTTGAAAATGAAATAATTCCAGCTTTTTATAAGCGTGATAAAAACGGTGTGCCAAAAGAGTGGATCGGATTTATTAAAAAATCCATGGGTGAAATTGCTCCGGATTTTACAATGAAACGAATGTTGACAGATTACCAGGAAAAATTTTATAGTAAGCTTTTTACCAGAACCATGGAATTGAAAAAGGATGATTATTCTATGGTAAAAAAAATAGCTGCCTGGAAAATAAAAATCCTGAAATCATGGGATAATATAGAGGTGGTTTCTGTTAATATTTCTAATCCTGCTGGAGGTTCATATCAATTGGGAGAGGAATATTTTGGAAGTGTAGTTGTTGATCTTAAGGATATTCCTCCTTCAGATGTCGGTCTGGAATTGGTTGTTTCTGATAAAAGGGGAAATGGTTGTATTGAACTTGTACATAAACAAGAATTTGTTTTGGAAAAATATGAAGAAGGCAAAGCTTATTTTAAGGGAAAAATAATACCAAATAACCCCGGTAATTTTACTTATGGGTTCAGATTATTTCCTAAACAAAAAAATCTGCCTCACAGACAGGATTTTATTTGTCCGAAGTGGATATCGTAATCAATCGGCAGTCAACAGTCGGCAGTCGGCAGTCAACAGTTGACAAAAAATCAAATGGCAAAATAAGCAGACAGGGGCAAACATGACACTATCGTATTTGCCTGGATTTTTCCTGTATAAAAACAAGTGCGGTTCTGCTGGGTAAATATAATTTCAGAAAATATTGAACCGGGGAAGCTTGTTTCTCCGGTTTAACGGGATAGTAAATCAATGTTTGATCTACCAGTCCCTGACCACCGAATTTCTTATCATCAGTATTTAAAATCATTCTGTATTTAACAGGGTCGATAGGAATTCCATAATCTGTAAAAGAGACAGAAGGATTGAAATTAAATACGAATAATAAATCAGCCCGTTTGAAAGCCAGAACCTGGTCACCTTCATGGGAAACGATTTTATATGGGAATGGTTCGGAATAACATTTTCCTTCATTAATAACAGCCAACATATCCTTGTCGAAATCGGACAGGTAATGATATTTGAGACTCCGGTTATGCATTAAACTCCATTGTCTTCGGGCATATTTGTACGACCAGTTGTTCCCTTCTCTGGGGAAGTCGATCCACTCAGGATGACCAAATTCATTACCCATAAAGTTCAGATAACCCCCGCCGGAAGTAGCAATAGTTATCAACCGGATCATCTTGTGAAGAGCAATCCCCCGGTTAATAATCAGGTTTTGATCATCTTTATTCATGTGAAAATACATTTCCTTATCTGTCAACCTGAAGATTATAGTTTTGTCACCAACCAAAGCCTGATCATGAGATTCAGTATAACTAATACTTTTTTCCCCGGAACGATGGTTGGTTAATTCATGATAAATCTGACTGACATTCCATTGCTCATCCGGTATTTCTTTGATAAGTTTTATCCAGTAATCAGGCGTTCCCATAGCAAGACGGTAATCAAAACCAAATCCTCCGTCTTCTATTATACTACCCAAACCCGGCATTCCACTCATTTCTTCTGCAATAGTAATCGCATCAGGTTTGTATTGGTGTATAAGCTTATTTGTCAGAATCAGATATGTAATGGCATCTTCGTCCTGATTTCCGTCATAATAATCATTATAGGATGTGAAATTCCGTGAAAGTCCATGATCAAGATAAAGCATGCTGGTCACACCATCGAATCGAAAACCATCGAAATGGTATTCATCAAGCCAGAACTTGCAATTAGACAGGAGGAAATGTAAAACTTCGTTTTTACCATAATCAAAACAAAGAGAATCCCAGGCAACATGTTCACGCCGTGAACCCTCATGAAAATATTGATAATATGTTCCATCGAAACGGGCTATACCTTCAATCTCATTTTTTACAGCGTGCGAATGAACAAGGTCCATTATTACGGCAATACCATAACTATGTGATTCATCAATAAGTGCTTTTAATTCTTCAGGCGTTCCAAAACGGGAGGAAACAGCAAAAAAATTGGAAACATGATAACCGAAAGAACCGTAATATGGATGTTCCTGTATTGCCATAAGCTGGATGGCATTATATCCGGATTTTGCTATTACCGGTAAAATATTTTTTCTGAATTCCTCGAATGTGCCGGTTTTTTCTTCTTCGGTTGCCATTCCAACATGTGCTTCATAAATAAGAAGTGGGGTTTTTACGGGCTTGTAATCAGGGTATTTCCAGATGTATGGTTTCTCCGGAGTCCAGACACATGCATTGTAGATTTTTGTTGTTTTATCCTGTATTACATATTTTGCATAAGATGGTATACGGGTGCCATTTCCATCTTCCCAGTGAATCGATAACCTGTACAGTGCTCCGTACTGCAAACTGTTTTCTGGCAATTCTATTTCCCAGTTTCCGCAGTCTTTTTGTGTTAACCTGTATTCCTCATTTTCTTTCCAGTTTGTGAACTCACCGATAATATAGATTTTCCTGGCATTAGGTGCCCATTCACGAAAAATCCAGCTGTTTTTTGTTTTATGAAGTCCGAAAAATAGATAGCCAGTAGCAAAATCTACCAGCTTTTTATCTCCTGTTAGTTCTTTTTCTTTTTGCCTGGCTCTTTCTTCCCGGTTCAGGATAATTTCCTGAAAAGGTTTTAACCAGGGGTCTTTGATGATTATACCGGGTATCTGCATGCAATTTCAGTTAGTGTTTTTTGTATCAGTCTAAAGTAAATAAATTTTTATTCATGTTGTATGAAATATGATAATTTGCTCTCTTTTTTGTAATTTTGTGGACATTTTCAAACCATCATGCAGGTATATAAAGAACAGGATAGGTATGATATTAAAAACCCGGTTGTTACCGTAGGTATTTTTGATGGTGTGCACCGTGGACATCAGCATATTCTGAAAACTCTTGCAGAATATAAAGACAGGGTAAAGGGAGAATCTGTGATACTTACTTTCTGGCCTCATCCCAGGATATTTCTGACTAATGACCAATATTCATTCAAGTTGTTAAATACACTGGAAGAAAAAAAAGGACTTTTGGAAAAAGCAGGGGTTGACCATTTTATAATAATTCCTTTTACACGCAGGATAAGTAATGAAACTGCCTGCGAGTTTATTGAAGAGATCTTAGTAAATAAAATAAGCACCAGGCACCTTTTAGTTGGAGCCGATAACCAGTTCGGAAAGGACAGAACCGGAGATTTCAAAACAATTAAGTTATGTGCTGAAAAATTTGGAATTGAGGTAAACAAGCTTGAATTGAAGATTGCAGAAGAGGAGAAAATAAGTTCAACACGGATCAGGAAAGCTTTATGGAATGGAGATATACCTTTAGCACACGACTTGCTTGGATACGATTTTTTCTTCAGGGGAAGGATCGTTACAGGTAAAAAGATCGGCAGAAAAATGGGGTTTCCCACTGCAAATATATTTTCTAATGAAACATATAAGCTGATACCCAGGGTGGGAGTTTATGTAGTAGAGATTATGGTGGGGGATAAAAAATTTGGTGGTATGCTGAATATTGGATTTCGTCCTACTGTTAATCATACCGGTGAACCACCCAGTGTAGAAGTGCATATTTTTGATTTTGATAAAGAAATATACGGGCAGAAAGTAACATTGCTATTCAAAGAGAGGATACGGGATGAGAAAAAATTTGATAATATTAATCTTCTGATAGAACAACTTAAACAGGACAAAGTACATGCACGGGAAATACTGAAAAACCTGTGATAGAATAAATTGATTAAATTTGTGTCGAATAATTAAATTAAATAAAATGGAAAATATAATGGTGGAAAATATGAATTATAAAGTTAAAGATATATCGCTTGCCGATTGGGGCAGGAAAGAGGTTGAAATTGCTGAAAAAGAGATGCCCGGACTGATGGCAATCAGGAAAAAATTTGCTGCTGCAAAACCTTTGAAAGATGCCAGGATAACAGGGTCGTTACATATGACAATACAGACTGCTGTACTGATTGAAACTTTGATTGAACTTGGAGCTGACGTGCGTTGGGCAAGCTGTAATATTTTTTCAACACAGGATCATGCCGCGGCTGTAATTGCGAAGGAAGGCATTCCTGTTTTTGCATGGAAAGGTGAAACGCTGGAAGAATACTGGTGGTGCCTGGCGCAGGCTTTGACATTTCCAGGAGGAGAAGGTCCTAATCTTATAGTAGATGACGGTGGGGATGGAACCCTGTTTGTGCATAAAGGTTACGAGGTTGAAGAAGACACATCTCTGTTGGATAAGGAACCGGAAAATAGCGAGGAGGCAGTTATTTTAGCACAACTAAAAAGTATAATGAATGAAGATCCCGGGAGATGGCACAGGAATGTAAAGGAGTTGAAAGGTGTTTCAGAGGAAACAACTACCGGGGTTCATCGTTTGTACCAGATGAAAGAGAATGGAACACTTCTCACAGCTGCTATAAATGTGAATGATTCGGTTACCAAGTCGAAATTTGATAATCTTTATGGATGCCGCGAATCACTTGCCGATGGGATTAAAAGAGCTACCGATGTGATGATTGCAGGTAAGGTAGTTGTTGTTTGCGGATATGGTGATGTGGGAAAAGGATCTGCTAAATCAATGAAATCATACGGGGCACGTGTTATTATTACTGAAATTGATCCTATCTGCGCATTGCAGGCTGCCATGGAAGGCTTTGAAGTAAAAACCGTTGAAGAAACACTCGGCGAAGGAAATATTTTTGTAACTGCAACAGGGAACTTTGGTGTGATCACTGCCGAACATATGTCAAAAATGAAAGACCAGTCTATCGTTTGTAATATTGGACATTTTGATCATGAGATCCAGGTTGAGAAAATGGAAAAATTGCCAGGTGTTGTTAAAGAAACAATAAAACCACAGGTAGATAAGTATACATTCCCCGATGGACACGCTATCTTTATGCTTGCTGAAGGACGCCTGGTAAATTTGGGATGTGCAACAGGACATCCTTCATTTGTGATGAGTAATTCTTTTTCTAACCAGGTTCTTGCTCAAATTGAGCTTTGGAATAAAGATTATGATATTGATGTTTACCGCTTGCCAAAAAATCTTGACGAAGAGGTTGCCAGATTACACCTGAAACAAATTGGTGTTAATCTTACGAAATTAACTAAGAAACAGGCAGATTATATTGGTTACCCGGTTAACGGTCCATATAAACCTGATCATTACAGGTATTAATTATAAACTGATATTGTTACACCATCGAAATTAGTATTGTATTGTTTCAGGGGGATTCCTGAAGGTCCCTTTTCGGTGGGGAAAGCAAGACTGGGCAGAACATATTCTGAACCGCATTCGGGACATTTAGCAATAGGATCACTTGCATTTTCAGTAGTAACAGAAATGCTTTTGTCTATATTAAAAGGGCATGTACGGTCAAATGCATAAAATTCGTCTTCAGAGAAACGGTAAACAATTATTCCGTTATAATCATACCCTGCTGAAGATCTTCCTGCATATTCGCTGGTGATTATTATAGAATTACAAATAACATGCAGGTCGGTAAACTTGGGATCATCCAGTCTTATGGTGAAATTTACGTAAGTATTGGGTATTATCTCCTCCTTTTTTTTTGTGCATGTAACAAAAATGAGAAGAGATAAAGCAATTAATAAAATTTTACTTAAATTTGAGATCAATGATTTAATGGTTTCATGAGTTACAAGTTCAATGCAAAGTTAATTAAATTGTTGTTTGGAAGGCTGCTTTTTCTGATGATGATTCTGTTTATATCACAGGGATGTTTTCATCAAAAAAAGTCAAGAACGGTAAGAAAAGCTGAAAACAAGACTGAAAAGGCGGATAAAAAAAGAGAGAAAACCGATAAGGCCCATGCCATTCTCCTTTATGTTGATCTCAGGAAATTTGAGTTTGATTCCAGAACTGTGACCTGGATTATAGAAGAGATAGATTCTTATATTGATTTTTCAATGAAAAAAGCCGAGGTTCCTGCA
>JAUWPX010000123.1 GCA_030611395.1 Bacteroidota bacterium
TCTCAGAACACCTTTTACCTTACCAAATGCAAGCTCTGTTTTCAGTCGTAATACCACCGGACTATCTTTAATATTCACATATCCTGCGTAACCTGCAATATCTCCTTCAATTTTAATTCTCTTTTTACTATATATTAACCCGGCTCCATATAAAAAAGCATCATTCTGGTGATACATAACCCGATCTGTATTATAATTCAATTGCCATGAATAGAATCCTGCCATGCCTGTTAACTCAAGATTTTCAATCAGTTTTTTGCTTAACAACAGATCGAAATGATATCCAGGAGCATCAGTAAACCGGGCTCCTCTCATGTTTGATCCGGAGGGTATCCTGAATGCAATTCTTATTATCATATCAGGCCATTTCAAATGATCTCTTGTAAGAGAAATAAGTGTAGCAATATTCAAATCTCCTACAGAAAAACCTTTTGCATCAAAATCCCTCGAATGTCTTTCATCACGTGTGGCAATATCCATCTTGTAATGTTCAACTATTACTCCATAAAGTTCAAGACCTGCTTTATTCCCGGCAAGGGGTAGATATAGTGAAGAAAACATATCCTGTGTATTGTCACCATTACTAAAATGAAGATCGGTAAATAGCCGGAAACCGGCTTTATCCGGTAATCTTCCGGTTTTCATCTCCGGTACCGGCAGGGCATTAGGTCCCATATAGCCGGGCGATTTAATAATGTATTGATCCCATGGGGTTATGCCGTCCCAGTTATTTATCTCATTCCACCACGAATAATCATCCTGTCCGTTTAAGGAAACAGATAATGAAATGAATAACAGAATTACTGAAGCAGTTCGCAATATCATAGTTCAAAAAAAAAGAAGTGACTAAAGTTCAGACCTCCTGATCCCCTCCCAGAGGATCAATAAGTTACAATCTTCATATCGTAGTTACAAAATGTCGTAAATTAGCAGAAAAAATCAGATATGCAAACGATTCTTCCAATATTTCCTGATGAGACAAAGATGGTCAATTTCCAAGTTGGTTTCAAGCAAATGGATGATTTTGTACATTACTTTGTAAACGGCATGCCGGTGTACTGTCATGAAGCGGGAGATATGAATGGGTACCGATTTGTATTGGCAACCCTTGTCAATAATAAATTCTGTAGTATAAAAGAGTTAAGCGAAGCGTTAGGAGTGCATAAAAAAAATGTAGAGAGATACGCTAAGTCTTTACGCGATTACGGGATGGCATATTTTTTCAAAAGGAAGGAAACACGAGGGCAGTGTCACAAGTTTACTCCGGAAAAAATAGACGAGGCTCAAAAATTATTAGACCTTGGACATTCTCAACAGGGTACTGCAAAAACGATTGGGGTAAGTGAGAGTGCTATTCGTTACCATATAAAAGCAGGTGCTTTAAAAAAAAAGTAACGGATTTAGCACCGATTCCAGCCACCACTCCCCGGGAACGTGACATTGCCGATTTCCTGGTTTCGGACATGATCGGTGTAGGAGCCACGCGAATTGATGATCGGGTATTTGCAGCCTTAGGCCTGCAACAATCAGACATCTCTTTCGATTCCTGTGAAAGTGTTGAATATGGAGGGGTATTGTTTTTACTTCCATTCCTGTTGGCTAACGGCCTGTTGAGTTACAAAAAATATTATTCAAAGCGACTTTCAGGGTATTATGATTTTGATAGTACGATATTAACTGTGGCATTCATGTACCTGTGCCGCATAAAAAGCGTAGAACAACTCAAACACCACAGTCCTGGTGAGATGGGTAAATTACTGGGTCTGGACAGGATCCCCGAATCTCGTTGTCTGAGAGGTATAATAAAAGAGTTAAGCGTGCAGGAAAGAGCATCCGAGTGGAATGCCTATCTTTCAGAGGATTGGGTAAACCAGGAAGAAACGAGTTTCTACTATATAGACGGGCATGTTCAGGTTTATCATGGGCACCTGGCCAATCTGGGCAAAAAACATGTAAGTCGCCAAAAGCTTTGCCTGCCCGGTATGATGGAATTCTGGGTAAACAATGCTGATGGGTTACCCTATTTTTTTGTGACCGGCCAGGTTAATGAAAAACTACAGGAGGTGATCACAACTCAACTGGCTCCCCGGTTGCTTGATTTGACCAATGGTAAGATCAGTCAACAGGAACTTGACACGGATGAATTGCTTCCCAGGTTCACCCTGGTATTTGACAGAGAAGCTTATAGTCCCTCGTTTTTCAGGCATCTATGGGAATCTTTCCGGATAGCTGTAATCACCTATAGAAAAAATGTAAAAAATAAATGGGATGAGAAAGATTTTTCTGCTTATGATGTTGATACCGAGGTGGAGACTACCATGTATTTATGTGAAAAGGAGGTAGAACTCAATGGTGTTAAAATGCGGGAAGTACGAAAACTCACCGATAGCGGTCACCAAACCAGTGTGATTACTACCAACTATAAAATACCAACCGTTCTGATAGCTTTATACATGTTCTCCAGATGGGCTCAGGAAAATTTCTTTAGGTATATGAGGCAGGAATACGATATAGACAGGATAATGCAATATGGTGTAGATAAGTTAGATCAAACCATCATGGTGGTTAATCAGGAGTACAGTAATTTAACGCAAAGACTAAAGAAGCTGAGAGAGAAAAAAGCCCGGCGCCAGGCAAAACTTTATGACTTGGTGACAGAAAACATTGAAGGCGAAATGGAGCAAACCGGGAAAAATATTGAGAAACAATTATGTTTCAGGAAAGAAATCGAATTGCTTGAAGCAGAAGAGCATGATCTACTGGCTCTAAGAAAGCAACAACCATACAAGATAAGCATAGGTGAAATGCCTGAGCATACGAGGTATAATAAACTTAAAACGGAAAGTAAACACTTGCAAAATATTATCAAGATAATCTGTTACAGAGCCGAAGCGTCTATAGCAAATTTGCTTGCTGCTCATTACCGGAAAAGCTCCAATGAGATAAGAGCTTTGGTAAAGAGTATTATATTTGCAAAAGCAGATATATATCCGGATTACCAGACAAATAATCTCACGGTCAGACTAAATAGTCTGGCAACACCAAGAGACAATATGGCTATAAGGGAGATATGTCAGACATTAAATGATTATGAAGCAGTCTTTCCGGGCACAAACCTTAAGCTGTGTTTCAAAACTGCGACATTGTAGCCTGCGAGAGATCAGGAGTTCTGAAATTGGAGCAATTTGAGAATTTGTGTTCTTGATAATGCAATATCATGCTCTTTCGGGGCCTGGTTGTCATACTTCTCAGAAAATACAGACAACTCATATGAAGGGTGAACGGGAAATCCCTTTTCCTTTGCAAGGTATTTAACGAATTCCTTGAGCTTCCCATGAAGTTTAACCCTGTAGTTTAATCCCAGTTTTAGGTAGTGAAAGTAGCCATCAAGAACATCTCTATTGATGTTGGCAGGGTAAGGTTTAATCTTTTTCGCTGCCAAATATTTCTGGAAATATGCAACCGTTCTTTCATATGTGAGTAGTGAAGCCTTGGTTAGGAATTTTTCTGTGTTTTCGTTGTATGTCTTTTGTTTCGATTTTAAAAACTCAGGAAAATAATCGAAGATGGATGCGGACTTTTTATAGTACATATCCACATAGTATTTTACAAATGATTCAACTGCCTCTTTTGTAATTTCAGTGCCAATGAAGTGCTTCTCTAATTCAACCTTCAAATGCGACAGGAGAGTTTGGTGTTTTTCCTGGCTACCGTTCCCAATTCTTTTTCTGATACGGCCTTTATATTCAGGATGAGTAATGTTTAGTCTGTAATAACCCCCTTCGAGAGTTATAGCGATGTCAAATGGAACGATGTAACTATTGTCTTCTTTCATAAAAGTAATTAATTGCCTTATATTTCTAATAAATACGAAATAAAAAGCAAAATGTTACACTTTGGGGCAAGTATTTACTTATTATTTTTAATTGACAATAGCATATTACACTATTATTCAACTTAATAAGTAATAAGAAGTTGTTTATCTAATATAAAAGGTAATTAATTACTCTCCGCTACCGACCTCAACAAAATCCACAACCACGGAGTGGTTCCTTTTGTATGTCGTAACAGCTTATTACATTCTCCGCCTCATCTCATCTGTTTTATCCCGGATTGTCCGGATAAGGTCGCGGGCGACATCAATGTCAATCCCTGCTTTTCCGGCATATTTTTCAATATCCGGTTCGCGTCCGGCATTTATATCCGGCAGTACCAGACCGGCAAAAACATTAAACTTGTCAGTAAATTCCTTATCCTTTGCTGAAGGTTCTATCGTAAATAGATTACCATATTCATTAAGTTCAATCTCCTTGTTCATTATCTTAGCAGCCGTTACAATCATTGAGGGATGAGTCCGTATGAAAGGTTCTTTGGGATAAGTATAACCATAATCATGAAAAGCATTTACCAGTGCATCGAAACCCCGATCGGTCATGGCAGATAAAACAAGCTTCTTTTCTTTTTCATCAAAGAAAGCAGTGGAAAAATGCGGATGTTCACCCCAGTCCTTCAATGTAAACCGGTAAACTCCACTGTTGTATTCCGATGTAAAACTTTCCCGGAGAGCTTTAGTATCAAGTTTTTCCACATTAAACTCTGAAATGATATGAACAATATGATCTTCCTTAGTAACTGTCAGGGGATAATTTGAACCCGTAATTAGTAACATATAGGGAAGGGGATTATTCTCAATGTCTGTCAGGATACTTTCTTCATTATCGTTATCAGGACTTAACTCGGTTGCAAAGAAGAAAATATCATCAGGGTCAAAGCTGTTGTAAGCCCCAATCGGTCCATAGCTCTGCCAGCATGCCCCATTATACCCTATAAGGTTGAGCCAGAGCAGTCCCGGCCGTTCACTTAAGGTAACCGATACCCCAGGTGAGAAAAGTAAATACTTTTCATAAGAAAAAATATCTTCCATGATATAAAAGTCTTTGGACGGATTTTCTACAATTACGCTAAAGCTGAATCGCCATGGGTATTCTGCATGTTTCTTAAGGAAATTCATTTCTTCATTGGTTAATCGTTGCAATTCGGCATGCTTTATCAGCCTCTTCAGGCTACCGTCTTTTTTAAAAATACTGTGCGCCAGGTACTGGGCTTTAAACATATTCACAAATTCATTTTTTAATTCACTGGCAACATGCTTATAGGAATTAAACTCCTTTTGCATCTTGCGTTCAAGATTACCGCGGCTTGCAGCATAGTAAAGCAGAAACTCATCTATTACCTTGCTTGATATCTTGTTGTTCTCATCACAAATTGAACGTATAACATCGTAATTTTTCATAATTATCCGGGGATAGCATTAATAATTATTTTTCTCTGTTTTTTGAATCTAACACAATAATTTTAGGGCAGTGTTGAGAAGACTCAGATTCATCATATTCTGCAAAACTTGCTATTATAACTAAATCGCCTTTATGTACTTTTCTTGCTGCAGCACCATTTATACAAATCTCTCTTGCTGCACCATATATTACATAGGTTGAAAGCCGTTCTCCATTTGTAATATTATATATATCAACCTTTTCAAATTCAAACAGGTCAGCTTTTTTACAGAGTGATTTATCAATTGATATAGAGCCCTCATAATT
>JAUWPX010000335.1 GCA_030611395.1 Bacteroidota bacterium
TAGCAAGTTGTAATCCGGACAACCCCGAAGCAATAAAAAACAATCTGATAAAGCTTAAGGAGAAGCAAATGGTAATCAATAATAAAATTGCCATGCTTGAACGTGAACTTGAAAAAGATTCAGCACAGGTAAATTCAGAAAGAGCAATTTCTGTAAAAATCGATAAATTAAAATTTGAGAAATTCAATCATTTCATATTTGTAAATGGCAATGTGGATGCCGAAAAGCATGTTTTTGTAAGTCCTGAATTAAATGGTCAGGTTGAGAAAATATATGTATCGGAAGGTGAAAAAGTAAAAAAGGGAGCACTGTTGGTTTCTCTAAACACAAAAGTAATTAACAGCAATATTGAAGAGGTAAAAACAGGTCTTGAACTTGCCCGAAAAGTATTTAATAAGCAACATGAATTATGGGAACAAAAGATTGGCTCGGAAATTGATTACCTGAATGCTAAAAATGCGAAAGAATCAGCCGAAAACAGGTTAAGAACACTAAAGACACAACTGGAGATGGCCAGAATAAGGGCTCCGTTTGCCGGGATTATTGAAAAAATTTCAGGTAAAGAAGGAGAAATGGCCTCACCGGGAATACCGATACTTGAAATTGTTAACCTCTCTGAAATGAAAATTTATGCTGATGTATCTGAAAAATACCTGGCAAATATTAACGAAGAAGATACAGCCATAGTGCGCTTTCCTTCATTGGCCGGTATAGAAATAGAAGTTCCTGTTTACCGGATGGGGAATGTGATAGATCGCAATAGCAGGACTTTTACTATTGAATTGAAAATAAAAAACCCGGATAATCAGCTTAAACCAAACCTTATGGCTACGGTAAAACTTAATGATTTTTCGAAAGATTCCGCCCTGGTGGTCCCCTCTGGTATTATTAAGAAAGATATACAAGGGTCGTACCTTTATGTGGCTGATAGTACCGGCGAAAACATGATAGCACACAAAGCATATATTCATACCGGTTTGAGTTATAAAGACAAAACAATGATAACCGAAGGAGTAGGGCATGGAGATAAAGTAATCATTGCAGGATATACCGAAGTATCCGACGGAGTAAAAATAAATGTTAAGTAAACAGACTGATAAACCAATAACGAAATGAGCATCAAGCCTAAGACAGATAGCATCATAAGAGATTTTAAATTAACCACGTCTGCGTTAAAAAACAAGAATACAGTGTTTCTGTTGACATTTGTGATAATTGCTTTTGGACTGTTCTCATATCTTAGTTTGCCAAAGGAATTATTCCCTGAAGTTGATATTCCAACGGTACTGGTACAAACACCCTACCCCGGGAATTCTCCACTTGATATTGAAAACCTTGTAACCCGACCACTTGAAAAGGAAATAGAATCTATTAATGGCATTAAGGAATTAAGTTCAAATTCCATTCAGGACGCATCTCTTGTAATTATTGAATTCAATACTAATGTAAATATTGAGGATGCCGTATTAGATGTTAAAGATGCAGTGGATAAAGCTAAAAGTGAATTACCTAACGATTTATTGATCGATCCGATTGTTATGGATATTGACTTATCAGAGTTCCCCATATTAAATATTAATCTGTCGGGCGATTTTAGTCTTGAAGAGCTGAAAGGATATGCCGAATATCTTGAAGAAAGAATTGAAACGATTGATGAAGTTTCAAAGGTTAATATCAAGGGGATCAATGAAAAGGAGATTAAAGTAAACGTTGATATTCTTAAACTGGAAGCACTGGAATTAACATTTTTCGATATTGAGAGCGCTATTGCATCTGAAAACATCTCTATGTCGGGGGGGGAAATTAAACTGGGTAACACCCGCCGGTCAATCCGTATTGCCGGTGAATTTGAGAATATTGAGCAGATAGGAGATGTTATTGTTAAACATGATAAAGGAGACATTGTGTTTTTGAAAGATGTTGCTGAAGTGGAAGATGGCTATGAAGAGCCAACAAATTTTGCACGGCTTGATAAAAACCCGGTTGTATCTCTACAGGTTGTAAAAAAGAGTGGTGAAAATATGTTATCAGCCACCGATCAAATATTCAATATGGTTAATGAAGCCGCTAATAGTGGGAATATCCCTGCTGCAATGAGCATTTCTTTCACCAATGACCAATCGGATATGGTTAGAATGCAACTCAGAAATTTAGAAAACAGCATGATTATGGGAATAATTCTTGTGGTTCTGGTGCTTTTCTTTTTTCTGGGAACAAGAAATGCTTTGTTTGTTGGTATGGCAATTCCCATGTCAATGTTCCTTTCCTTTGTGATTTTAAGCCTGGGTGGGTTCAGGATAAACATGATCGTTCTGTTTGCATTGATCCTGGCATTGGGAATGCTGGTTGACAATGCTATTGTAGTAGTTGAAAATATTTACAGGTTCGTTGATAAAGGATATAAGCCATTGGAGGCAGCCAGGCAGGCTGTTGGTGAAATAGCCGTCCCCATTATTGTCTCAACTGCAACCACTTTGGCTGCATTTGTGCCTTTAGCTTTCTGGAAAGGAATGATTGGTGAATTCATGAAAAACCTGCCCATTACAT
>JAUWPX010000060.1 GCA_030611395.1 Bacteroidota bacterium
TGTGCTGTAAACTTTTTTGGCCTCATTTTCCTTTGAAGCAAACCTGAAATATCCCGTCTCCATTCCATAGGTCAGAATAACAAGCAAAACCACCATATAAGCATATAACTCAGTTACTACGCCATATTCTCCCGTGTCAAATATCCTTGTATAAAAAGGCGTTAAAAGGGCATAGTTTAGAAACCTTGGAACAATTGTTCCTAAGCCATAAATAGCAGTTTGTCCGACCAGTTTACGTATTTGCTCCAAAATAAAAACTTAAGATTTTTTCAATCTATTTGTGAAACTATGTTCTAATATATCTTAATTTTACATTGTTAATAGAAACTTTAAAAATAATGAAAAGATTTGTATTCCCTTTTTTAATATTTTCAACTATTACTTTTTTCGCCACTTCATGTTCTTTTTCCCTTAACGGATCAAAAGAAAATATTATTATTATTGAAACAACTTTGGGCACCATCAAGGTAAGGCTTTATAACGAAACTCCCTTACACCGTGATAATTTTATTAAGCTTGTCAAAGAGGGTTATTATAACGGACAATCGTTCCACAGGGTTATTAACAATTTTATGATACAGGCAGGCGATCCCGCTACCAGAGCAAATTCTACTCCGGAAGAAAAAAAGAACAATGGGCCCGGGTATACTATTCCTGCAGAATTTTATCCTTCATTGTTTCATAAAAAAGGGGTTATTGCTGCAGCCCGTGAAGGCGACAATACTAATCCTGAGAAAAGATCTTCCGGCTCACAATTTTATATTGTTCAGGGTAAAATTTTTAGTGACTCTGAACTTGATCAGGTTGAAAAGCGCATTAACGATCAAAATAAACAAGCTTTATTCTTTAAATACATCAATGAAGAAAAAGAAAAGGCTATTGCAAATGAGGAACTAATTGATTACGCTAAAATTCAACAGACGGCCACTCTTTCGCTTCAAAAAGATATCAAAAAGACACCTGTTTTCTCTATACCTCCTGAACAAAGAGCTGTTTACAAGTCTCTTGGCGGAACACCACACCTTGATGGTTCTTATACTGTTTTTGGTGAGGTTATAGAGGGTATTGAAATTATTGACAAAATTGCCGGTGTAAAAACTTCTGACAGCGACAAACCAATGATAGATATTTACATTATTAAAATGAAGTTGTCCCGATCCTGGTTTTAGCTTTTTTTAACACTTTTTTATTTTATGTCCATAAATCATGCAGGAAAGAATAAATAAATTAAAATCTGAAGTAGGTAGTTTTGCTACTGATAATATTAATGATCTGGAAAATTTCAGGGTCCGGTTTCTCGGGAAGAAAGGTTTTATCCCCCTTCTCTTTTCTGATTTTGCCTCTGTTTCTTCCGACCAAAAACGCAAATATGGAAAACTAATAAATGATCTTAAAAATTTAACTATTGAAAAGATCACCACCTTAAAAACCATCCTTGAAGAAAAATCATTTTCAGTATCAAATACCGATTTAACTCTTCCCGGAGATTCCTTTTCGGTTGGCTCCCGTCATCCTATATCTATTGTAAGAAATAGTATAATAGATATTTTTACACGTATTGGATTTATAATATCGGAAGGTCCTGTAATTGAAGATGATAATCATGTTTTTTCTAAATTAAATTTCCCTCCCGAACATCCTGCCCGTGATATGCAGGATACATTTTTTATCGAAAAGGAACAATCTGAAAACACAAATAATTTTGATATACTACTTCGAACTCACACTTCATCAGTTCAGGTCAGGGATATGGAAAACTCAAGCCCTCCTATCAGGACAATTTCTCCGGGCAGGGTTTTTCGCAATGAGGCAATAACTGCAAGAGCACATTGTATTTTTCATCAGGTTGAAGGTTTATATATTGACACCAATGTCTCTTTTGCTGATCTTAAACAAACATTATTGTATTTTGCAAAGGAAATGTTCGGGCAAGACACTAAAATTCGCTTAAGACCGTCTTACTTCCCGTTTACGGAACCCTCCGGAGAAATGGATGTTTCATGCCTTATATGTGGCGGCAAGGGTTGTGCGGTATGTAAACATACCGGTTGGGTAGAAATTCTGGGTTGTGGGATGGTTGACCCAAATGTTTTAGATAACTGCAATATAGACAGTAAGAAATATACGGGTTTTGCTTTTGGTATGGGAGTTGAAAGAATTGCACAGCTTAAGTATAAGGTAAACGACCTTCGATTATACTTTGAAAATGATATTCGTTTTCTCAGTCAGTTTCAAGCCTCTATATAAAGAAGTTGAGTAGGTGAGTAGTTGAGTAGGTGAGTAAGGAAGAATTAAGAGTTTATAAGTGTATAAGTTTATAAGTTTAGGGGTTAAGAAGTTTAGGGGTTAAGAAGTTGGGAACATATCTATTTTAGGTAGCCCAGTAAATCGTACAAATAAACTCATCAACAAATAAACTTTCACCAGTCACTTCAAACCTTAGGCATTTTAGTCACTTCTTTATTCAGTCACTATTATTTTTATCTCGTATGTTATTTCCATTGCTTTCGCGTAGCTATAACTTACACCGCAATACTTGTCTTGTGAAAGACTTATTGCCTTTTCCAGCTTCTTCAGGGGCAGGTCCTTTCCTGTAAATTCGTATGTTATATGCATTTTGTAGAAATGTTTGGGATGGTTTTCCGTTAATTCACCATCAACTTTCACATTAACCGTTTTGAAATTTATTCTCATTTTCCTTAAAATTGACACTACATCCATAGCGGTACATCCTCCAAGGGCGGCAAGCATTAATGGTTTTGGCCTGGGTCCTTTATTCCCACCCCCAACTTTTTCGTCTGCATCTAAAATAATTTTGTGCCCGTTCACTTCTGTCTCAAAACACATTTTTTCCTTAAATGATATATTTACTGATTCCTTCATTAATTATGATTTTTTATTACATATATATCAGCAAAATTAATATTTTAGCAATAAATTAGTATTTAATAGTGAGTAAGAAGTGAGTAATAGTATAATCCTAATATCTAGTAAATGAATAATAGTTCATACATACCGGATTGTAATGATTGTTCTTTATTGTATCATTCTGTATTTAAGCACCTGAAAAAGGAAGAACTCGACCGCATTAACTATGAAAAAGAATGTTATTCTTACAAAAGAGGAAAGACATTATATAATGAGGGAAGCCGTATTAACGGCTTTTATTGTATCAATAAAGGTATTATTAAAATTTACAAAACAGGTTTGGATGGTAAGGGACAAATTATCCGTTTTGCAAAAAAGGGTGAAATAATTGCTTATCGTTCAGTATTAAGCAACGAGGTTGCATGTACTTCGGCAAAGGTAATTGAAGATGCGGTATTTTGTTTTATCTCTGGTGAGACGCTTGTTTCTCTAATTAAGAATAATGGTGATTTTTCTTTAGAATTGATTAAACTAATATGCCTTGAACTGGGCGAAGCAAATTCTTATATCACTGATATTGCACAAAAAACCGTCAGGGCGCGACTTGCCGAAATTCTTATTCATCTTAAAAATGAATTCGGTGTTAATAGTGATGGTGTTTTAAAAATCTCTCTTACCCGTGAAGAAATTGCCAATATTGTGGGAACAGCTACAGAATCTGTTATCAGGTTATTGTCTGAATTTAAAAGCGATTCGTTAGTTGAATTAAACGGCAGGCAAATTAAAATCCTTGACGAACAAGAACTCAAAAGAATCGTTAACTTATTTTAATTAAACGTAAATTTTGTCTTATCCTATAATTTGGTTGTTTATTCTTTTACTTTCTTGCATCCGCTTAATCAAGTATGTTATTTAGTATTACATAAACAATTAAACCAAATACTATCAGCCCTCCACTAATAATCAACATTTTATTGCTTTCAACCCTACTAAATTCTGATATTGCAAGTGTAACAACGCCTGCAATAATAAAAACAATACCAGAACGTTTAAAATATTCTTTCATCTGATGATTTTTTAATTTAAGGTAATATATTATATCAATCTTTAATGCTTCAAATATATACAAATTTGCCAGCCAAAACAATATCATCTGAATAACAATCCTGTTCTGCCGGTATTTTTTTTACCAATATGTAAATATGCCCTCTCTGTTACTTCGCGTCCTCTTTGTGTTCTTTTAATATATCCCTCCTTTATTAAGAATGGTTCATATACCTCTTCAATGGTCCCGCCATCCTCACCAACAGCTGTTGCAATAGTAGATATTCCTACAGGACCACCATTAAATTTATCAATAATGGTAAATAGAATTTTATTGTCCATCTCATCCAGTCCATGCTGATCAATATTCAGCGCTTTTAGAGAATATTTAGAAATTTCAATATCTATCTCACCGCTTCCTTTTACCTGAGCAAAATCTCTTATTCGTCTAAGCAACATATTTGCTATCCTGGGTGTTCCCCTGCTTCTTGAAGCAATTTCTACTGCAGCATCTTCACTAATATTGATTTTAAGTATATTAGCTGATCTTTTTACAATTGTTGTCAGAACCTTTTTATCATAGTATTCCATGTGAAAGCTAATTCCAAATCTTGCTCTTAGCGGGCTTGTAAGCAATCCGGATCTCGTTGTAGCACCCACAAGGGTAAACGGATTGAGTTCTAATTGAACCGATCTTGCTCCCGGGCCTTTATCTATCATAATATCAATAAAGTAATCCTCCATTGCTGAATACAGGTATTCTTCTACTACAGGACTTAGGCGATGTATTTCGTCTATAAAAAGCACATCTAATCTTTCAAGATTAGTGAGTAAACCCGCAAGATCTCCAGGTTTATCAAGAACCGGGCCTGAAGTAATTTTCATATTTACATCCATCTCGTTTGCAATTATGTATGCAAGAGTTGTTTTACCAAGTCCCGGCGGACCGTGCAGTAAAACATGATCTAATGCTTCTGATCTTTGCCTGGCAGCTTCTACAAATACTTTAAGATTGTCAATTACCTTATTCTGCCCTTTGAAATCACTAAATTCAATGGGACGAAGTTTTTTTTCATATTCGTTTTCTACCTTTGAAAGTTTTTCTTTTCTTATATTTATTTTTTCATCCATCCGGGATTTTTTTTATTTAATAAGCTTTACATCGCTTTCCGGTAGATTAAGTTTCACACCATTAACCCTGTATTCCTTATCATCTTTGTATGTTATTGTTATTATAAGGTTTCCGTCTTCATTATATTTTTTCCACGTTTTCTCTTTGCGACCGTTATTATAATATCTCTCTTCTTTCATATTTCCATTCTGCCAGAAGATCTGGTGTCTTTCTTCGGGGTTCCCGTTTATAAATTTCCCTTTATATTTTAACGACCCGTCTTCATAAAAATGTTTCCATATTTCGTTTTTCAATCCCACGATATATTTGCCCACTTCGCTGTGATCCCCAACCTTTGTTCTCCATGCCCCATCCATTTCTCCATCAAGAAAATAACCCTTCGAAATAATATCTCCGTTATCAGAATATTCATTATAAACACCATCTCTTTTACCATTGAAATATTCTTCTTCTTTAATTAGGCTTCCCTTATTATCATACCATTTCCATAATTCATCGGGGTTTCCGTTTCTGTATTTCCCTGTTTGCTCAATTCCTCCATTTTTGAAATAATATTTCCATGTCCCGGTTTTTTTATTATTCACGTATTGTCCTTCAGAAAACAATTTTTCTTTTGTATAATAATTTTTCCAGCTTCCTTGTTTTTCTCCTTTTTCATTAACAATTCCAACTGAAATTACGTTACCGTTATTATCATATATTTTTGAATTAATAACCTCCCCGTCTTTTGAATATTCCCTGTGAATACCAATAGGGGTATTTATTTTGTATGGTCCGCTAAACTTAAGATTCCCCTCATTATCATATTCTTTTCTTATTTCTATTTCATCCTGATCATCAACGGCATTTTCTTCAACAATTTTTCCATTTTCGTAACGTAAAGTAAGTATCAGGTTTCCTTTTTGGTCATATTTTTTATAGTATCCCTCCAGTTCATTATTCTTGAAACCTTTCTCAATATTTACTTTACCATCTTCATAAAATTCTTTCCAAATACCTTGTTTTTCTCCATTTTTATCTATTCTGTTTATCAGTTCCCTGTTAATAAGTCTGCCTTTATTATATTCAAATATGGTAATTATTGTACCCTTATTATTATATTCAAACGCCCTGCCGTTCTTTTTTCCATTTAAATAATTTATCTCCATTTTTATATTATTATGATAATAATAATAATATGATTTCCCTTCTTTTTTATCATTCACAAACAGTTCCCTTGAATAAATATAACCCTCGGGTTTATTAATATTTTCATAGTTATATGTATAATAAAAACCATTTTTTTTTCCGTATAGATAATTTATTCTTTTAATAGTATCAGCAGACAGGCTATAAAATACCCATATACTATCCAATAAATGATTTTTTCTATTGCCTTCTGATTTTATTACTCCACTAACATAATAAGTTCTCCAGTATCCATCCGGTTTTCCATTTATCATATTTCCCTCACTTGATACCTGCCCGTTTGGATAAAAAAACCGGTTTAATCCATTTTGATTTAATATATTTTCCTGTCCTTTTAAAGATAAACATCCTGTAATTAGAAAAATAAATAAAATAAAATAAACTCCGTTTTTTATCATCTTAATAAAACAAATTAATTATTTTGTGAGTAAATAATATTCAAACATCAATTATCAAACTTGCTCGCCGTACTAATTACACTCCAGGCAGGTGGGTAACCAAAACATTTTTGAATATTGTTATTTGTTATTTATTTGTTATTTGGTACTTGTTATTTGTAATTTTACATTTATTGCTTTATAATCCCAATTCTTCACTTATTTCTAACATTCTATTAATACTTCTCTCCGCTTTTTTTCTTAATTTCTCATCAACCTTTATTTCAGGCATTTCATATTTTAAAGTGTTATAAATTTTCTCCATTGTAATAAGTTTCATAAAATTACAATCATTACAACCACATGTTGAGTCTTTTGGAGGGGCAACAATAAACAATTTTTTTGGATTATTCTTTTTCATTTGATGAATAATTCCTGGTTCTGTTGCCACAATATATTCTTGTGAATTTTCTTCTATTGTATATTTTAATAAAGATGATGTTGATCCTATATGATCAGCCACCAATAATACTTGCTTTTCACATTCGGGGTGTGCAATTATTTTTGCCTTCGGGTGCTCTTCCTTTATTTTTAGTATTCCCTCTAACGAAAATTCTTCATGTACATGACAAGCCCCATCCCATATAACCATTTCTCTCCCTGTTATGCTTTTTATATAATTACCAAGGTTTTTATCTGGTGCAAATAATATTTTTTCATTCGAAGGTAACGATTTTACTATTTGCACAACATTTGATGAAGTACATGAAATATCTGTTAAAGCTTTTATTTGTATAGTTGTATTAACATACGATATTACAGTATGGTCGGGATATTTTTTTAAAAACTCAGTAAATTTATCAGACGGACAAGACTCTGCCAATGAACAACCGGCATTTAAATCCGGTAATAATATTTTTTTATCCGGTGATATTATTTTTGCAGTTTCAGCCATAAAATTAACACCGGCAAAAACAATTAT
>JAUWPX010000289.1 GCA_030611395.1 Bacteroidota bacterium
TATGGTATTTACCGGTATCAGGCATTTTAAGCATTAAGAAGGGATTAGAGGGGACTTTCAACTTTTAACTTTCAACTTTTAACATATTATAACAAATGGGAATATTTTCTTTTTTAACGCAGGAGATTGCTATTGATCTGGGGACTGCAAATACTATTATTATTCATAACGATAAGATTGTTGTAGATGAGCCTTCTATAGTAGCTATTGACAAAAGTACAGGCAGGGTAATTGCTATAGGTAAGAGGGCGCAGCAGATGCATGGGAAAACACATGATAATATCAAAACTATACGCCCGTTAAGGGATGGTGTTATAGCTGATTTTAACGCGGCTGAGCAAATGATCCGTGGGATGATAAAGATGATCAATCAAAAACCCCGGTTTTTTGCTCCATCTTTAAAGATGGTTGTATGTATCCCTTCGGGAAGTACTGAAGTGGAGGTGCGAGCTGTGAGGGATTCATCGGAACATGCAGGTGGGAGGGATGTTTTTATGATTTACGAACCAATGGCTGCAGCAATAGGTATTGGTATTGATGTGGAAGAACCTGTTGGAAGTATGGTGGTTGATGTGGGAGGGGGTACAACAGAAATAGCCGTGATTGCTTTGGGAGGTATAGTATGTAATAAATCAATAAGGATTGCCGGTGATGTCTTTACCAATGATGTTCAATCATATATGAGACACCAGCACAATATAAAAATTGGTGAAAGAATGGCTGAAAGAATTATAATAAACGTTGGATCAGCTCTTCCTGATATTGATGAACCACCTGCTGATTTTGTTGTTCGTGGTCCTAATTTAATGACAGCTATGCCGATTGAGATCCCTGTTTCATATCAGGAAATATCTCACTGTCTTGACAAATCTATTTCAAAGATTGAAACAGCCATTCTGGGTGTTCTTGAACAAACTCCACCTGAACTATATGCTGATATAGTGAGTAGTGGTATTTATATTGCCGGTGGTGGGGCTCTCTTAAGGGGAATTAGCAAGCGATTATATGATAAAATAGGTATTCCTTTCCATTTGGCTGAGAATCCAATGCATGCAGTTGCCAGAGGTACGGGCATTGCTCTGAAAAATGCAGATAGATTAACATTCCTTATGAGATAAGTGAAATAAATTGACCAGGGACAATCGCTAATAATAAAAGCTGTTACAAATCAGTCACCAGTCTTCAGTCGGCAGTTGGCAGTTGGCAAAAATGCAAAGTACTTTAACCTTTAACCCATTTTATCATTTATGCATTTTATCATTCATTCATTTTTTGTACTAAAATTTTAAAAAATAAAAAAGACAAACTGGAAATTAGTAAGTTTGTCTTCTAGTGTTTCTTTTAGCGAATATTCCAAAATATAGTGGCGAATGAGGAATTTACTAAGAATAATCATTTTATATCATTTCCAGATTCTTTTTGTAATTCTTGAAGTAATCTCTATTTCGTTACTTCTTAATAAAAATAATTTCCAAAAAGCCCGATTCCTGAATATTACACACAATATTACAGGGAGGATATATAAAAACATTAATAATACAACTGCATATCTTTCCCTGAAAAAAACCAATAACAGACTTGCTGAAGAGAATGTTAAATTGAAAAATATCCTTGAGCGAACTTACAGGTCTGATGAAATATTCTTTTTTGGAGAATCTGATTCTTTATATCACCAACATTATTTCTATACTTCGGCGAAGGTGATTAATCAAACGGTAAATAAGCAGCATAATTTTTTAACTCTGAATAAGGGTAGTGATGTTGGGATTCGACCGGAAATGGGTGTTGTTTCCCATGATGGTGTGATCGGGATAGTAGTGAGTGTGTCAAAGCAATTTTCTACAGTGATATCATTACTTAACCTGGATTTTAGAGTTAGTGCTAAACTTGCAAAAAATAATTATTTCGGGTCATTGCACTGGGATGGTAAAGATTACAGAAGGGTTAAGTTAGACGAAATTCCCTATCATATTGACGTTAATAAAGGAGATACGGTGATTACAAGTGGTTATTCTTCTATCTTTCCTGAAGGAATTATTATCGGAACAGTGAGAAATTCTGAAGTAAAAGGGGGGAATTTTTATGAGATTGAGGTTGATCTGTCAGTTGATTTTAAAAGTCTGGTTTATGTTGAATTGATTGGCAATTTGCAACGTAAAGAACAAATAGAACTGGAGGAGTTGAGTAATGATTAACCTTGTAACAAGAAATATACTCCGGATGTTTGTCCTGATCCTTTTCCAGGTTTTAGTATTGAATAATATCCAGGTAAGCGGATATATTAATCCGTATATGTATGTGCTTTTTATTCTTCTGTTACCATTTGAAACACCTCGTTGGCTTTTGCTAATTTCAGGATTCGCTATCGGTATATCTATTGACCTTTTTGCAAATACCCCGGGAATGCATACTTCAGCTACTGTGTTTATGGCATTTTCGCGACCTTATGTTTTAAAATTACTTATGCCACATGATGAATATGAACAGAGCACTTATCCGAGGCTTTATTATTACGGGTTTACCTGGTTTCTTAAATATTCCCTGGTTCTGGTATTTCTTCATCATACATTTCTGTTTTATGTTGAAGCATTCAGAATGACATTTTTTTTCCATACTATGCTAAGGGTTCTGTTAAGCACCCTGTTTTCAGTTTTTCTGATAATTTTAAGCCAGTTTTTTATATACCGGAAACAGAAATAGTATTTATTTAAACTTTCGGACTTTATAGACGTATTCTATTTAATCTTTTTTTGTGAAAAATATTTATGAGAACCGGAAATTTGTTTTTGGAGCTTTGCTGTTCCTGGTTGTTTTTATTTTTATCGGCAAGCTGTTTAGCCTTCAGGTGCTGGATAAATCACACCAAACAACAGCCAACAGCAATGTTCTCAGGTACATTATCCAGTATCCTGCCCGTGGTATGATTTACGACCGCACAGGGAAACTTTTAGTTTATAATGAAGCTGTTTATGATCTGATGGTTTCCCCAAATCTTGTAGAAGAATTTGATACATCAATTTTTTGTGATATTCTTAAAATTACTCATGAAGATGTTGAAAAAAGGTTGCAAAATGC
>JAUWPX010000012.1 GCA_030611395.1 Bacteroidota bacterium
TTCGTTACATGTCCGATATGCAACTCTTCCGGCAAATACCCTTGCCAGAGTTTATTAAACATTTCGCGGGTTATCTGCCCATGAATTTTACTAACACCATTTATTTCCTGTGATAAAGCAGCGGCAAGGAAGCTCATATTAAACTTCTCCTGCCTGTCTTCCTTATTGGTTCTGCCGAAAGACATTAATTCATCCCAGGAAATATTAAGACGTTCGGGATAGTGTGCAATATAAGTTCGCAGCAAATCTTCATCAAACGCATCATGTCCGGCCGGTACCGGGGTATGAGTAGTAAAAAGGGTTGAGCTTCTAACGATTTCCAATGCTTCATTAAAGGTAAATTTATTCCGGACAATCAAATTTTTCAATCTTTCCAATCCAATAAAAGCTGAATGCCCTTCATTACTATGAAACAAATCGGGTGTTATCCCTAATTTGTGTAAAGCCCTGATTCCTCCAATTCCAAGCAAAAGTTCCTGCTTCAGACGATTTTCATTATCTCCTCCATATAAATGATGGGTAATATTACGATCTCCCTCCACATTAGCTTCAAGATCAGTATCAAGAAGGTAAAGAGTAACTTTCCCTATTTTAACCTCCCATATCCTGGCAGTAAGAGTCCTTCCGGGGAAAATTAATGATATGGTTTCCCAGTTTCCGTCTGCATCTTTTACAGGTGAAACAGGACATTTTGCAAATGATTGAGCCTCATAAGATGCTTGTTGTTCACCGTTAAGAGAAAGAATTTGTTTAAAAAAACCATATTTATATAATAACCCGATACCTACAATATCAAAACAAGAATCACTAGCTTCCTTAAGAAAGTCACCTGCAAGAATACCAAGACCTCCTGAAAATATTTTTAAAGTGTTGTGCAAACCATATTCCATACTAAAATATGCTACTTTGGGTTGGTTTTCATTAGGCTTCCGGTTTAAATAAAGCTGGAATTCCTGATAAACCTTATCCAGTTTTGCCATAAATTCTGAATCTTTCTCTAAAGCCAACAGCCTTTTGTGACCAACCTTTTCAAGCAAAACAATTGGATTAAACAGGCATTCTTCCCATAATACCGGATTAATAATTTTAAAAAGATCTTCAGCTTCATGGTTCCATGACCACCATAAGTTTTTCGACAGTATATTGAGTCTCTCCAGTTTCTGGGGTAATTTAGATTCAATATATAATTTATTCCAAACCGGCATCGAGACTTGCGGGGAGCTAATTTTAACCGGATCTGATTTCTCCCCAAGGAACATTTGTCTTGTATCAGATTCTTTCATAACTTTTTTCAAAGCAATACTAAATGCTTCGTGATAATATTTGATAAGGTTTTCCCATAAAGCAATTTTCGAAATTTCGTAAGCTTTTTTTCGTGCCTTTTCAACATCTTCTTCTGAAAGTCCTGAAAAATATTCCATATGACGGAAGATAGCATCAACTACATTTTCATAATCATCATCCTTCCTTTCAACAACAACAATCCCGTTACCTTTATCCTTAACCTTATTATTCACCCAACGGCCAAATCCTGCCAGCGAAGTAGTAATAGTAGGTACATGGAAAGCCAGACTTTCTAACGGAGTATATCCCCAGGGCTCGTAATATGAAGGGAATACAGTAATATCAAAACCAATCAGTAAATCATAATAACTCATATCAAAAATCCCATCCTTCCCATTTAAATAAGAAGGAACAAAAATGATTTTCACCCTCTCTTCCTGCCTGTTTTTCAATCCTCCCATTTTTATTTTCTTCAGTACAGGATCAAAGTCAGAATCATACAAATTATGAGTAAGATAAGGATCTTCATTTTGAAAATTATTTGAAGGATTATCTATTTTTTCTAAAACTTCCCTTCTGAAACCTTTATGATTCGCGGGGATCAAAACAAAAGCAATAACATCTTTTGTTAAACTATCCGATTGATTTAGTTTTGAAAGTGCATCAATATATACGTCAATACCTTTATTTTTATACTCGTATCGTCCACTAATTGCCGTAAAAATGCTATTCTCCGGAACTTCATATCCTAAAAGAGCATTTGTTACACTAATTAATTTCTTCCGGGCTTGTTTTCTTTTACTTATGAACTCATTGTTTGGCGGCACATAAGTGTCCTCAAAACCATTTGGCGTAATTATATCCACCTCCTTACCCAGAAATTGCAAACATTCTTTCGCTGTTATTTCACTAACTGTTGTAAAAACATCTGCCGTCTGAGCAGAAACTTTCTCAAGAGAATGTTTGGAAATTACGTTGAATTCCCGCGCAACCCGGGAATCATTATATTGTTGCAATTGACTATATAATGGCTTATTATTTCCTGCAATAGTTCGTCCCAGCACTGTAGCATGAGTTGTAAAAACAGTAGCCACCCATGGAACTTTCTCATTCAGATACAAAATACCGATCCCTGTCATCCATTCATGGAATTGGGCAACAATCTTATCCTGAGGATCCTGGTTAAAGTTCACAAAACTCTCAATTACTTTAGCAGCAGCATATCCAAATAGTGCAGGTTCAATATAGTCCCACTGACCGGAAATAGAATCAAGCTTATATGTCTCCCAAAACTCTTTAAATATTTCATCTTTTTCAGGAAAAAATGATGTGAAATCTACCAGGACTGCTACCGGTTTTCCGGTAATATTCCATCTGCCAATTTTAAGTCTTAAGCCTTCATCCCAGGCTTTCATTCGCCATGCCTTAAACAGCTTAGTATCTTCGGTAAATTCAGGATTGCCATTTTCGTCCCTCCAAATATCAGGACCAATAAGTATATAATGATTGTTTAACTCTTTGGCTAAAGCTGAAGTTTTAGTTGAAATAACCGTATGAATTCCACCAACTTTATTACATACTTCCCAGCTGGTTTCAAACAAATAATCGGGTTTAACTATACTATCGTTCATATTTATAATGTTAAAAATGTATATCTAACCTGCATTATTCATGCAGTAGACAAAAAATAAAAGATAATCCACCTTCGCTGAAGCTATGGTGGACAAAGAAAATAAAAAGTTCTTTACTTTTTCTTAACCCTGCTGACTTTTGTGCTTTTTCTTCCGGTTTTTGAAATACCTGGAGTTTTAGTTTTTCCAGGAGTTGCTTTAGATGAAGCTTTTTTAGTCCCGGGGGGTTTTGGTTTAGATATGTTGAGTTTTAATTTATTAACCTCTGATATATATTTTTTAAGTAAACCTTCTTTTTCAGCAACAAGTATTCTCAACTTAGCCAGTTCTTTATCTGTATTTGTTTCAGGCATATCAGTATTTAATCTGACCTCAAAATCGCTCAGCACATTCATATAATTGATAAATGCCTCATAAGGTGATTCATAAGGATTAAAATACTCATGCACATCTCCGTCAGAAAAAAACTTGGTGCACATATAATATAAATGGTCGCTTGTCTGCAGCCAATTCCAGTCTTCCAGAATTGCCGGGTCTTTGCACTTGCTAATCTTACCTGAAAGTGAATATAATTTATCAAAAGCTTCATTCTGGAGATCGTTTCCCAGCCAGGCTGTTAAATCTCTCTCTTCATCAGCCCATGAAATCGGATGTGGAACATGGATAGCCGAAACAGGTTGTAATTTTTCTGCTACATCCGAAGGTGTACTGAAGGTAAAGTTAGAATTATTAAAAACCGTTTCCGGAAGAAATTTCAGGAACTCAAAAATTCCTGTTTCATGCCATTGATGTTCTCCAAAAGTTTCATAGTCCATAAATAGATTAACTACTTCTTCTTTTGGATCAATGTTATTCAACCAACCAACAAATTTCTCAGTAGTCAGAGGCCATTCTTCCCATGCTTTATTAGAAAAGCGAAAAGCAATATCGTCACTCAATTTAAAATTCTTAAGCAAAACTTTTAATCTGGGCTTAATGGCATTGCAATAGAGATAATTTGGACTTTTCCAGCCCAATACATGTTTAGCACCTTCCGTGAGCATTGCCTTATATCCCATTTCAGAAACCGTTGCACCTATTTCATCAGAATAAATTAACTCAGTATTCCTAAATACGGAAGGTGATTGATTAAAGTGTTTTTCAATTTTCTGACTATGAGTTTTTACTTGTTCGCAAAATGCTTGTTTATCTTTTAGCGCCACAAGCGAATGAGCATTTGTTTCTGCAAGAAACTCAACAGACCCTGACCCGGCGAGTTTTTTGAATGATTCCAATACCTCTGGTGCATATAATTCAAACTGGTCAATTGCCACACCTGATAAGGAAAAGGCAACTTTAAATTTCCCATTATATTTCTGTATCAGATCAAATAAGATTTCATTAGCCGGAGAGTAACATTTCTCAATTATTTTCTTCATAACTGATTCATTCAGGTAATCATCGTAATAATAATGATCATTCCCTATGTTAAAAAACCGGTATTTTTTTAATCTGAAGGGTTGATGAACCTGGAAATACAGACAAATTGTTCTCATAAAAAAATTAATTACTTATCAATAATTTGTATTTATTACTCCCTTATCAATTTAAAGAAAGCGCCTTTTCGTAAACCTCCTTTACTTTCAATGCTGAATTCTCCCAACTTAGTTCATCTACTTCCTTTTTGCCATAATTTTTAAACATCTTTGTTAAAGCAGGATATTTTAAGATACCATAAATTGAATCTGCTATCGCATCAATATCCCAGAAATCCGTTTTAATCGCATGAGTAAGAATCTCAGCTACTCCCGATTGATTTGAGATAATAACCGGAACATTAGATTGCAAAGCTTCAAGCGGGGATATTCCAAATGGTTCCGTGACAGAGGGCATAATATAAACATCACTCAAACGAAGCATTTCATAAACATCATCACCTTTTAAGAAACCTGTAAAGTTAAATTTATTTGTGATTCCCAACCTGGCAGTCATTAATATCATTTTGTTCATCATATCACCACTTCCAGCCATAACAAAACGAACATTATCCAATTTTTGTAATATCTTACTTGCTGCCAGAATGAAATATTCAGGGCCTTTCTGAAAAGTAATCCTACCCAAAAAAGTAACTATCTTTTCATCAGTGCCTTTTTTATATTTTGCTTTCTCAATTTCATTTAGCGGTTCCACTGCATTATAGACTGTAAAAACTTTGGCGGGGTTGATATGATATTTATTAATTACCGTATCACGCGTAAGGTTACTCACCGTAATAATCAAATCGGCAATATCCATTCCCTTTTTTTCAATTGCATAAACATCGGGATTAACCTTCCCTCCACTCCTGTCAAAATCGGTAGCATGCACATGTATAACAAGTGGCTTCCCGGAAACCTCTTTTGCTGCAATTCCGGCAGGATAGGCCAGCCAGTCATGAGCATGAATCAGATCAAACTCGCTTTCTTCCGCGATTATAGAAGCTACAACGGAGTAATTTGCAATTTCTGTTAACAGATCAGGACCATATTTGCCTGAAAATGATATTTTCCCTTCGCTGTTTACCTGAATGAATTTATAACTTCCTGAAACTTCTTTTTTCGATAATCGCCAGAAATCCTCAGGATCAACATAAGGAACAATATTCGATTTCACTTCCAGATAATCCATTGCCTTACTAAAGTTCTTTAAATTGATCTTCCTTTTTGTGATCTGAATATCTCCTGCTCCGAGAAGCTTAACTGACCTCTGATCCTCATCCCCGTATGCTTTAGGAACGACAAAAGTAACATCAACATCCTTGATCCTGGAAAGTCCTTTTGTTAATCCATAACTGGCAGTACCTAATCCACCTGAAATATGCGGAGGAAATTCCCAACCAAACATTAAAACTTTCATATTTCCTGTTTTTACTACGAGCTGTACTAAATTATATATTATCTATCTGGTATTCCAGTATACCAGGAAGGTTACTTGTATTTTTCAATCAATCTCATTATTCTCAAAATTTCAGCAACACTCCATGCCTGTGAAATTGCTCCTTTTGGCTTATGTGGAGGGTTTCCATCATAAATCTCAGAAATTGAACTAATTCCATGTTCACACATAACCTCTTCAAATCCTTCAATCAATTTGCTCACGAATTCAACTCCTCTTTCCTTATGTAATTTTAAATAACCTTCACAAAAGTGGCCCAGCAGCCATGGCCAGACTGTTCCCTGATGATATGCCTTATCTCTCTGTTCCTGATTTCCCTCATATACACCTTTATAATCCGGTGATTTTGGCGATAATGTACGTAATCCCCTGGGAGTCATTAATTCTTTTTTAATTCTCTCTAATACCTGTCCTTTTATTTCATCATTTAAAGGACTGTATTTCAACGAAACGGCAAACACCTGATTTGGTCTTACAGAAAAATTTTTATATTCACCATCTACATAATCCGCGAGATAAGATTCTTCAGGACAATAAAAAGTTTCTAAAAATGATTCCCTTATTGTCTCAGGAATATTTTTCCATGATTCAATAAATTTTTCATCCTTTGCTTTTTCGGCAAGCTCAAGACTAAACATTACAGCATTATACCACAATGCATTTATTTCAACAGCATATCCTTTCCTCTGTGTTACAGGTTTCCCATCTACAATCGCGTCCATCCAGGTCAAAGCCTTTCCCTCTTCACCAGCATATATTAATCCGTTCTGCATTTTAATATTATAGCCCGTCCCGTTACGGTATGCATTAAGAATAGATTTTAAAGCAGGCCCATATCTTTTCCATACAGAAATATCATTGTTTATGTATTCAGCGTATTTCTGAACAACCCAGGAGAACCATAAAGGAGCATCCACTGAATTATAAGACAGATCGTTTTCACTCCCCATATTCGGAAAAAGTCCATTTTTCAACATCGAAATTTGTGTGTCCAGTACCTCTTTGCAGGTTTCGGGATCATCTAAGGAAAGGGTTAAACCGGGTAACGAAACAAAAGTATCCCGGCCCCAGGAATCAAACCATGGAAATCCGGCTATTACTTCTGTTCTCCCCTTTCTTCTTACAATAAATTGTTGTGCGGCATTGATAAGACAGTTCTTAAAATCGCTTCTGGGAACTCTCTTATTTTCTTCCATCATAAATTTTCTTTTCAATCCTGTCGGATTAACTTCGACTGTACTTCCTGAAAAAATAATGCTTTCGCCATTTTTTATCGCCATTTCAAAGTACCCCGGCACAAAAAGATCCTCTTTATAATCATACCCCCGGGCCTGTTCTTCCGCATATTCGATATTGTAGTACCACTCCGGTACGGGAACAAATTCCGGGGTTTTAGAAAATTGCATATGAAGATAAGGGTAATTAGCATATAATTTCGATTTTATGCCGTTGGTAATAAATTCAATTTTTGTATTCGCATCCATATTTGCTTTACTCAAAGAATGTATATTTCTGAAAGCCAGAAACGGTTTAAACCGTAGCCGGGTTTCAGAATGACTCTCCAGCAAAGTATACCTTATAAGTATCTGTTCCGTGTTCTCAACCAGCAATCTTTCTTTACTCAATACAACTCCACCAACCCGGATAATTGTTCTGGGAATTGTTTCAGTTTCAAAATCCCTGACATATTTATGCCCTCCGGGGTCATAAATGTTTCCCTGGTATTTGTGAATCCCAATATTAAACTCTTTTTCATGTTGAATAATAGTTTCATCTAAAGAAGATAATAATACATGCTTACCGCCAATTTGTTCAACAGGACATATTAATAAACCATGATATTTTCTTGTATTGCACCCTACAATGGTTATGTTTACAAATGCACCTGCCCTGTTTGATCTCAATATCTCTTTACTGAGAGAATATTCCAGGTTAATTAATTGTTGTTTATCGAATTTGAGGTAGTTCATAGAAACAATCCGGTTGTTAAAATTTATAAAAATGTAATCTGAAAATTTCGTGAAATAACAGAACAAAATCGAAATTCATAAAAAGCGTACAAATGTCCGAAATAAAAATGTGTTATTCAAATGGATAGAAGTATTTATTAAAAAAATAACGCGAATAGTACATGATGAATAAAACCACAAAATTTAATTATCTTCGCAGGATTAATAAAAAGCGTTTTATGTCCGGAAACCGGGAAATAAAACATTTAAGAAAAATCGGAAATTCAAAAAATATTTTATCACTTTAAAAATTGAGAAAAATGCGAAAAATTCTGATAACATTTGTTGTAGTATTATTTGCCGCCTCTTGTTCAAAAAGCGGTTATAAGATTTCCGGAACCCTGGAAAATGCCGCCGGCGACACCCTGATCCTGGAGCTGGTGAAAATGCGAAGTCTCGAAAGCGTTGATTCTGTTGTGGTTAATGCTTCCGGGCAATTTGAAATGAAGGGAGAACTGGAAAATGCTGATTATTTCCTGTTAAGAAGAGATCCCAATAATCTTATTACACTGATACTTGAACCCGGACAACAACTCACAATTAATGGAGACCTTGATGACTTTGCAAATAATTACGATGTAACCGGTTCTGCCGGATCAATATTGATTAAAAAGTTTCATACAAAACTTGACGAAACATTAGACAAAATATCAGATCTGAACAAGATATATAATGACAGTCTTGGCAGTCCCAATATGGCAGAGATAGTTAATGACCTGCAGGAAAGATCGGAGAAAATACTTGAAGAACAAAAGGATTATTCCACTGAATTTGTCATAAACAATGCAGGGTCACTTGCAAGTATACTTGTATTGTATCAACAGATATCTCCACAATATAATGTATTTGACCCCATGGAAGATTATGAATATTTTTTCATGGTTGATTCGGCTATTTTTGATAAATACAGTCAATCAGGTGCAGCTTCAACATTACATACTCATGTAACAGATATTAAGCAGCGAATAGAAATAATAAAGGAGAAAGAAAAATTGATAAGTACGGGATCTTTCGCTCCTGAGATAGCACTTCCAACTCCTAAAGGAGATACAATGAGACTCTCCTCAACCCTGGGCAAAATAGTACTCCTCGACTTCTGGGCTGCCTGGTGCAAACCCTGCCGTGATGAAAACCCCAACCTGGTTGCTAATTTTAAGAAATATCATGATATGGGCTTTGAGATATTTCAGGTTTCACTTGACCAAACACGAGATCAATGGCTCAAAGGAATTGAGGATGACAAATTAGGAGAATGGATACATGTAAGCGATCTTCAATACTGGAATTCAGTAGTTGTTCCGGCTTTTTATATTGAGGGTATCCCAACAAGCTTCCTGCTTGACAAAGAAGGAAAAATCATCGCGAGAAATTTACGAGGTGAAGATCTGAGCAATAAACTAAAAGAGATTTTTGAATGAAAAAAATCATCCTTTTCCTTCCCCTGATAATTCTGTTTGCCTGTGGACGTAATCACATTAATGTAACCGGGGTTATTAAAGACACAAAGAAGGAAATGATCTACCTTGACAGAATGGGTGCCGGGGATATTGTTTCTGTTGACTCATCCGGAATTAACAAACACGGGAAATTTAATCTTAAAACAAAGGCCACCGAACTAAATTTTTACCGGTTACGACTTTCTGATAATAATTTTGTGACTTTGCTTACAGGTCCCGGAGAAAAAATCAGGATAACCTCAGATAAAGAATATCTTCCTGAAAATTATGAATTAACAGGTTCAGAGAATTCTCAGAAAGTAAGACTCCTTGACAATCACCTGCTGGAAACCCAGAAAAAGCTCGATTCACTCACCAATATATTTAAAGAACTCAATGGCAAACCCGGATTTGACACAATCAGTGAAGGACTGAATGAAGCATACCTGAAAGTTGAAAACGAACAAAGGAATTTCAATATCAAATTTGTTCTGGAAAATCTTAACTCACTTGCCTCCATCAAAGCTTTGTACCAAAAGTTTGATGAGAACACTTATGTTTTATATAAGAACCGGGATCTGCAATATCTCAAAATAGTTTCTGATTCATTACAAAAGTTTTACCCTGAATCGAAACATACAAAAGCACTTGTTGCCGACCTTGAACAAGGCATAAGCCGTTATAACCAATTGCGTTTTAATCAAATGATGGAGAATATGCCCAAAACAGAACTAAATGTTCAATTACCTAATATTAAAGGAGATACGATAAGTTTATTATCAAACAGAGGCAAATATGTTCTTTTAAGCTTCTGGTCAACCGCTTCTGAGGCATGTTTAAAGGAAAATCTGGTATTTAAATCACTATATAAAAAATATAACCTTAAAGGATTTGAAATATACCAGGTATGTATAAACAACGATATTGCAAAATGGGAAAAAGCAGTGGAATTTGATGAATTACCATGGATATCTGTTATTGACACAGATCCCCAAAGGTCAGGCGTAACACGTATGTTCAATATCCAGTCTGTTCCTTTTAACTATATGTTTGACAAAGAAGGAAATATTATTGGCAAGGACCTTCATGGAAGGGCTTTGAATATAAAAATGAACCAGCTTTTTGAATAAGTACCAAACCAACTGTGAAACCCGGGGAAAAAATATATTTCGCATCTGACTTCCACCTTGGATTCCCATCTTATGAAAAAAGTTTAGAGAGGGAAAAAAAGATTGTCAGTTGGCTTGACAGCATCAGGTCTGATGCCAGTGAAATATATCTTTTAGGTGACATTTTCGATTACTGGTTTGAGTACAAGAAGGTGGTTCCACGGGGATTTACACGGTTTCTGGGAAAAATTTCCGAGATCACTGACTCGGGTATCCCTGTTCATTTTTTTACCGGGAATCATGATATCTGGGTTTTTGATTATCTGCCACGGGAAACAGGAATAATTCTGCACCGCGAACCGGTGATCAAAGAGTTTAACGGATTAAAATTTTATCTCGGACATGGTGACGGATTAGGCCCTGGTGACAAGAAATACAAGTTATTAAAGAAAGTATTTACATCTAAAACCCTTCAATGGCTTTTTGCAAGATTACATCCCAATTTCTCAGTTTGGTTCGCTCATAAATGGTCGCGTAACAGCAGGTTTTCAAAAGTAAATGATCCATTTAAAGGTGAAGACAAAGAATCACTTATAATTTATGCCAAAAAAAAACTCAAAACACAACATTTCGACTATTTCGTTTTTGGGCACAGGCATATTACCTTAAATCACCCCTTATCCGATAAAACCCGTTTTTTGCATACCGGCGATTGGATAAATAATTTCAGCTATTGTGTTTTTGATGGTAAAAAAGTTGAGATAAAAAATTTTATTTCAAAATAAATGCGATCAGAACTCCCAGGTAATTACCAACAGCATAACCTGCAATTCCAACCGTCAGGCCGGTAAGAATAATTTCCTTGTTCTTCAATGCACCTGCAATAACCGGGACGAAAGGAGGAGAACAGATCAATGCACTTCCTGAGATTATCACCGTATCAGCATCTATCTTAAACAATTTGGCAATAAAAACGTGCAATATATGAGATCCGAACATTGCCAGTCCAACATACCAAAACAATGAAAATGAAATATTAGCCAATTTTGAAAGATCTGCCATAGAAGAAACCACCAGGCAAAAAATGAGTATTATATACATTCCCGTCTGAAAAGTCTTTTTAATCTGTTTTATCTTTGGCACAAAAGAAAAAGCTATTCCAAAAGTTGTAATGAAAAGAATGATCCCGGCTGTCGAAAAATCTTCCGGCAACAGCATGCTGATTGCATAGCTGACACCCACAATTACAAGAGATAATCCAAATGCTCCCAATAATGGTAAGAATGTGCCTTTTTTAAACATTCCGCTGTAATCATCAAAATCTTCTTCAGGGTTTACTTGTGCTAAACCCGCCTTACCATTGTTCGGGCTTTTAAAAGGCGGAAGAATTTTAAGAAAAACTCTTTGTCCGACAGAAAGAATAAAAACCAGGTACAATGCTCCAAGGGAAAGTTCATATGTATGGGTCATGATATAGAGTTCCTGATCTACATCCAGGGCAGTTTTCATAGCTGCAAGGTTAGGAGTACCACCGGTATAAATTCCAACCAGCATACCTGCCACTTTCCATATTTCATCAATACTACCCTTGAAAATAAAGTACCCGACAAAGATCATAACAATCACTGTAAACAGGCCAATTGCCAATGAAGTCATTGCTGTTCCTGCCATTTTGAACCACTTCTTCACATCCATTGAGAATAAAATAAGGGGCAGGGCAATTGGGATCGT
>JAUWPX010000234.1 GCA_030611395.1 Bacteroidota bacterium
ATGGAGTTTGTTCAGTTTCATCCTACTTCATTGTATAATCCAGAGGAACGTCCTTCATTTCTAATAACTGAAGCATTAAGGGGTTTTGGTGCGTTATTAAGGAATACTGCAGGTGAGAAGTTTATGAATAAATATGATTCAAGAGGTTCATTAGCATCCAGGGATATTGTTGCACGTGCAATAGACAATGAAATGAAATTAAGGGGTGATGATTTTGTGCTTTTAGATTGTACTCATCTGGATAGTGATGAACTAAAGGACCATTTTCCGAATATTTATGAAAAGTGCCTTAAGGAAGGAATTGATATAACAAAAGATAAAATTCCGGTTGTTCCTGCTGCTCATTATCTTTGTGGTGGCGTGAAAACAGATAAGAATGGAAGAAGTAGTATTAACCGCTTGTACGCTATTGGTGAAGTTGCTTATACGGGTCTTCATGGAGCAAACAGGTTGGCATCAAATTCCTTGATGGAAGCAGTTGTTTTTGCTCACAGAGCCGCCATAGATAGTTCCCGCCAAAAGAATAATTATACATTCAAAAAAGAAATTCCTGACTGGAATTTTGAGGGAACCAAACATCCTGAAGAAATGGTGCTTATTACTCAGAATTACAAAGAGACTCAGCAGATCATGTCCAATTATGTCGGGATAGTCCGTTCTGATCTGAGATTGGAAAGAGCACGGAAAAGATTAGAAATAATATACCAGGAAACGGAGGAATTATATAAGAAATCAACCCTGTCGCGAAAACTTTGCGAACTACGAAACCTTATAAATGTCGGATACCTGGTGATAAAAATGGCACAAAGTCTTCATGAGAGCAGAGGGCTTCATTATACCCTTGATTATCCAAAAAAGAAACGAAGCACAGAGTTTTAAGGAAGATGTTTATTTGTTTATTTGTTGATGAGTTTATTTGTAACTTCTCAACTTATAAACTTTTTATTACCTCTTCTTCAGATTCTCTTCAAACAATTTAAATATTCTCTTATATTCATCTGTCCAGCTGCTGGATTCAACAAAACTGTGTCTTTCCAGCGGGTACACAGCAAGTTCCCAGTTATCTTTCCCGAGTTCAATCAATCGTTGTGAAAGACGAACAACGTCCTGAAAATGAACATTGTCATCAACCATTCCATGACATATCAGAAGAGCGCCTTCAAGTCCTTCAGCATAATAAATGGGAGAGCTTTTAATATATGCAAGACTGTCCTGAACGGGAGTATTTAATATGTTTGCAGTATAACTATGGTTGTAGTGAGCCCAGTCGGTAACGGAACGCAGTGCGGCACCGGCAGCGAAAATACCCGGTTCTGTAAACATAGCCATAAGAGTTATAAAACCGCCATATGAGCCCCCATAAATACCGATCCTGTCGGGATCAATATTATATTTTTCATTTAAGAACCTGGCTCCATCAACCTGGTCAGACAGATCTTTTCCTCCCATATGCCTGTAAATAGCAGCTCTCCAGTCCCTTCCGTATCCGGCACTTCCCCTGTAATCAATATCCAATACGGTATATCCGTTATCAACCAGAAAATTATGGAACATATACTCATGGTAGTAACTACTCCACCATTTATGTGCATTCTGAAGATAACCGGCTCCGTGAACAAAAATTACAGCCGGGCCATTGTTTTCAGGATTTTCAGGACGATATAACCGGGCCGGGACCATTATATCATCTTCAGCTTTAAATGTCACCATCTCTGGGATACGCCATGGGTAATCCGAAAATTCCCCGGTAAGGGAATTTGTGATTTTTTCGGGCGATGCTCCAGTTTCATTTTTTTGAATATAAAGCTCCCATGGGCTGTTCGAATAACTATGCCGTATGGCAAGGATGCTTTCATCAGGAGACAAAAAAACATCATTTCTCCCTTCAAGGGTTGTAAGTTGTATTGGATTTCCACCATCAATGGGCATTTTATAAAAATGTCTTTCTCCGGGATGTACTTTATTTGAAGTAAAGTACCAGTATTCCTTGTTTACCGAGATAAAAGGATCGTATATTTCAAATTCTCCGCTTGTTAAAGCTTTTTTCTTTTCGTTTTTGATATTAACTGTATATAAATGGGAATATCCCGATTCTTCAGACTGGAAATAAACCTTTTTATTATCAGGCATCCATCCCAGGGTTCCACCTCCCCACCAACCAACACCGGGTCCGCCGATCCAGGCTTCATCATGCTGGTGATCAAGCAATTTCAAATCACCTGACTTTTGATCAAGCAGCATTATCCATCTGTCTTTATTATCAACCGACATTAAACTGACAACAGCATGTTCACCGTTGTCCGACCACACAGGTGAACTAAAAATAACCGGTCTTTCTTTTTCCATGTCAAGTTTTTTACTCTCATAATCATTATAAAAATCGGGGTATTTTTTAATTCCGGGAATATTTTCAGTTTCAACTTTATAAACAGTGTCCTTTTCGATATTATAGATAAACATTTCGGTTGAGGTAAAATATGGAGTCCCAACTTTCGATCTTGCTGTGCTTTCTTCAGTATATCCCGATTCAGTAACATATACAGGGATTTTGGTAGAAGTTGGATTCTGTGGGCGGTGATAAATAATGTATGTAATATAATTTTCATCCAGACTTAACCGGATGTCTGAAGCTGAATTTTCACCTGTATATATTTTTTTTGGTCTTACCGGTTTTTCCTCTTCCCGCTCAGATTTCCCGGATTCCCTTTTTTCTTTTCTTTCGTTAAGTACATTGGATAATTTTAACTGATCCTGATAGAGCCATTTTTCCCCATCATTTGACCAGGGCTTTTTTTCGGGTTTTTCTTTTCCTTTACTGAAGTTTGATAGTTGTTTTGTTGAACCATCATTAATATTCCAGGAATACAGGTTGTTATTAAGGTTATATAGTATTTTGTTTTCCGTAAAATTAAAATCAGGAGAACTTTCGTAATTAAGTGTATTTGTTATTTGAAAAATCTCACCTGATTTAATGCTAAGAAGGTAAACATCCCCTTGCTTAGTATAGACTTTTTTTGTTCTGTTTTTGTTGAAGTTTCCATATTCTGAGGGTTTATTTTTTTCTTCTTCAATGGTTACTTTTTGAGGTTTATGATTCTCAGGAGTAATAAAAAATAAAGAACTCTTTTCCTCTTTTTCAGGGTTCCAATTGAAAAATAGCTTATTCCCGTTATCTGACCAGTGAATATTTTCAGGCAAACTACCTATCCACTCAGGGTCCTGCATTATCTTTTCAATTGTCAGAGTTGAGCTTGTTTCAGTGCTTATCTGGCAAAAAGAGTATGAAACAAAAATTACGAAAACGATTAGAATACTTAAGTGTTTTTTCATCTGTTTGGGTTTTGTTAATTTGTTAATTTGTTTACCTCATCACCTTCTTCACCTCCCCACCCATCATACTTTTCTGCTATCTCATCCAAAATACCGGTAATCTTATTTACATCAAGGGTTGTCAGTAGCCTGATGCGGGTTTTTTTAAAATTCGGAAGACCACG